>DATEEB010000175.1:0-5025 GCA_035281345.1 Rhizomicrobium sp.
CCCCCGTCACTATAACCTGGGAATCCCCCCGATCTCAGCCCAATTTCCGGAAGAAGCAGCTTGGCGCGCCGGTGTGGCAGGCGGGACCCATCTGGTCCACCTTCAGCAGCAGCACATCGCCGTCGCAGTCCACCAAGGCCTCGACCAGCCGTTGATGATTGCCGCTGGTTTCCCCCTTTTTCCAAATTTTCTGGCGCGACCGCGACCAATAGGTCACCTGGCCGGTGGCCAGGGTCTCTTCCAGGGTCGCTTTGGTCATCCAGGCAAACATCAGGACCTCGCCCGTCTCCTTGCTCTGGGCGATGACCGGCACCAGGCCGTCGGGATTGAATTTTACCGCCGAAACGAAGGCGGCGCGGGATAAAAGATCGGTCACGACTTTTCCTTGAGGCGTTTCAGCCCCTGCTCCAGGTCGGCGATAAGATCGCCGGCGTCTTCCAGGCCGGCATGAATCCGCAGCACAGGTCCCTCTGCCGCGAAGGGGCGTGCTGTGCGCTTGATATGCGCCGGAACGATCAGGCTTTCAAACCCGCCCCAGGAATAGCCGATGCCGAAATGCCGCAATCCATCGACAAAGGCGGCCACGGCTTCCTCCGGCGCGGGCTTCAGGACCAGCCCGAACAAGCCGCAAGCGCCGGAAAAATCCCGCTTCCACAAGGCATGGCCGGGGTCGCCCTCCAGGGCCGGATACAGGATGCGGGCGACTTCGGGACGCGCCTGAAGCCAGCGGGCCAGGGTCAGCGCCGTTTCCTGATGACGCGCCAAACGCACCGCAAGGGTGCGAAGCCCGCGCAGGCCCAGGAAGCAATCGTCGCCGCTGGCGTAAAGCCCCAGATCGCCGTGCAGCTGGTGCAGCCGGGCGGCGTGGCGCTCATTGGCTGCAACATAGCCCAGCATCACATCGGCATGACCGCCGATATATTTGGTGGCGGCCTGGATGGAGAGGTCCACGCCATGCTTGAGCGGCTGAAAATAGAGCGGCGTCGCCCAGGTATTGTCCATCAGGACGGAAGCCTTGTGGGCATGCGCGGCCTTCACGATTGTCCCGATATCCTGCACCTCGAAGGTCAGCGAACCGGGGCTTTCGCAGAACACCGCCTTGGTGTTGGGTTTGAGGTAGGGCGTAATGTCGTCGGTGGGCGGATAGTAGGTGGTTTCGATCCCAAAACGCCTCAGGGTGCGGTCGCAGAGGATGCGGGTGGGCTCATAGGTGCTGTCCACCATCAACAGATGGTCGCCTGCATTGCAGACCGACAGGATCGCCAGCCCGATGGCCTGGACGCCGGAGGTGACGCTGACGGTTTTTGCGGCGCCTTCCAGGCCGCAGATGGCTTCCTCAAAGCTCCTGGTGCTGGGCGTTCCGCGGCGGCCATAGGTATAAGGCTGGGTGTTGGCCTTGATCGCCGCCATGTCGGGATAAAGCATGGTGGAGGCGCGATAGACCGGCGTGTTGACGGCGCCGAAATGGGCGTCGCTCATGCGGCCCAGTGCCGTCGCCTTGGTTTCGGGTTTGTCCTTGTCCATGCCCTAGACCGTGCGCCGCCGCCACCAAAAGCTCAACAGGAAGAACAGCAGGCCGCTGGCCACGCCCACCCAGCCAATGGTGTTGAACACCCCTAAGGAGGTTTCCAGCGCCGCGCGCGGGTCCGTTACTTGTCCGCCCAGTGTTTCGGTCCCGGCCTGCTCGGCGATGAAGGCGCCGATATATTGGGCCCAACTGCTGGACAGAAACCACAGCGCCATCATGGTGGAGACCAGGGCGGGCACAGATAATTTGGTGATCTCCGACAGGCCGACCGGCGACAGGCACAATTCGCCGGTGGTGTGCAGCAGATAGGCCAGCGCCAGGAACACCAGCGGCAAGCGGTACATGCTGTCGGCAAAATCCGCCGCCCACACCAGGGCAAGAAACCCCGCGCCGACCTGCACCAGACCCAGACCGAATTTGATCAGGGGATGAGGATCGCGATTGTTTTTGGCCAGCCATGTCCAAAGCATGGCGAACACAGGCGCAAACAGAAGAATGAACCCCGCATTGAAGGATTGGGTCTGCGCGGCGGTGAAGCCTTGCGGCAATTGTGTGTTGCGGTCGGCGAACAGGTTCAGCGAGGACCCGGCCTGTTCGAACAAGGTGAAGAACGCCACGGCGCCCGCAATCAAAAGGAGCGCCAGGATCATGTCCGCTCGGGCGCGGCCCTTACAGCGCACCGCGATATACCATCCGACATAGCCCAACGCGACCACCGATCCCGCGGTGAGCAAAAGGCCCACGGCCGCGTTGTGTTGTACCAACAACCACACCAGTCCCACGCCCAGCAATCCACCGGCATAGATCAGATGCTCGCGCGTCAAGGGGCCCAGGACCCGTCCGGCCAACAGACCTGGGTCGGGCGGTTCGCCCCGTCCTTGCAAAAGCGGTTTGCCGCGCAGAAACACCGCCAGTCCGGCCGCCATGCCCAGTCCCGCAAGGCCAAAACCCGCCCACCAGCCCACAGTCTCTCCCAGCAAGCCGCACAGGATCGCCGCCCAGAAGGCGCCGAGGTTGATGCCATAATAATAGAGCGTGAAGCCGGGATCGCGGCGCGGATCGCCTGTTTCATAGAGTTGGCCGACAATGGTGGAGATGTTGGGCTTGAGGAATCCCACCCCCATGATGATTAGCGACAGAGCGAGGTAGAACAGCGAGAGATAGAGCGGGTTGCGCTTTTCAACTTTCGCATAACTGCCCGCCGCCAATGTTGCCGGAATAGGCGCGGTGTTCGGAAGATCCGCAATCGTGATGCTGCCATCGCGGCTCGGCACATAGCGATAGGCAGCGCCGCCCACCAACAGCTTCTGCTCGCCGCCGGTGACGACCTCATAACGGGCGCCGTCATGGACCAAAAACTGCCGGGCGGGCGGGCCTTCCGCCGCCATCAGGCCGTGACCGCATACCAGCAATATCGCGCCATAGGCGATGGCCTTGCGGGTCCCCAGATAGCGGTCCGCCAAAGCACCCCCTATCAGCGGCAGCAGATAGACCAGCGACGTGTAGGCGCCATACTGGCCGTTGGCCGTGACATCGTCGAACAGAAAATGACGGGTGAGATAAAAGATCAGCAGGCCCCGCATGCCGTAATAGGAAAAGCGCTCCCACATTTCGGCAAAGAACAGAATCTTGAGGCCGGCGGGATGCTTGCGCATCTGCAAGTAAACCGGCACGCCGGTTGCCACCGTGATGATGATGCCGGCCAGGACGACGAGGTTCATGACCCCGACTTTGCCCGCATTCGCTCCTTAGAGCAATTCGACAAACCGTTCCTCGCGCGCATAGGCCGTGAAGCCCATCCGCTGGTACAAAGGCAGGGCGCGGGGATGGTCCAGGGTGCAGGTGTTGATGGTCAGGCGCTGGATCGGCTGCAGCCAGGCATTGATGCAGGTGTGATAGAGAAAGAAAAAGCCCAGCCGTTTGCCGATGGCCTCCGGCATCAGCCCGAAATAGGAGATGTTGCAGACGCCGGATTTGCGGAAATCCAATTCCGCAATCCCGGCGGGGCTTCCGTCCGTGTACAGAACGAATATCTGGTTCTGGGGATGATGGATGACCTCCGCCAGCGCCTGTGGTGTCAGCCGCTTGCGGTCGACCCAGTAATATTCCGCGCCGATCCGGTCATAGAGATAGAGATAGAAATGGGTGGGCGGCTTTTCGCATTTGAGCAGCGCCACCTTGCCCCGCGGCTGGGGTGGAGAAAGCACAACAGGCTTGGCGTTCATTTCCAGGAACGTCACCGTCATCGGGATGCGGCGCTTGTTTGTTCCCTGGGATGCCATCAGCCAATTGCCATTGTCATGTCAGTCATGTCACCACCGGCGCTTCGGGACGCGCGCCCCATTCCGCCCAGGAACCGTCATACAGACCCACGGGGTCCACTCCGATCTCGGCCAGCGCCAGGGACAGGATGGCGGCGGAAATGCCGGAACCGCAAGTGGTGACGATGGGTTTGGCCAAATCCACCTTGGCGAAGACGGCGCGCAGTTCGTCTTTGGGCTTCAGTGTGCCGTCCGCCGTCACCACGCTGCGCCAAGGCACATTGATGGCGCCGGGCATATGGCCGCCGCGCACGCCCGCGCGCGGCTCCGGCTCCTGCGCATAAAAACGGCTGGCGCTGCGCGCATCCACCATCTGTGCCGACTTGCTCTGGACAATGTCCATCACCGCGCCAAAATCGCGCATCAGGGCAGCTTGCGGAATGGCGGTGAAGAATTTTGGCGCCGGCGTCGCGGGGCCGCTTTCCACCGCGCGCCCCTCGCGCTTCCATTTGGGAAAGCCGCCATCCAGCACTTTGACCTGCGCATGTCCCATGGCCTTGAAGCTCCACCAGGCGCGTGGCGCGGAAAAAATCCCGCTGCCGTCATAGACCACCACCATTTCGCCGTCGCCAATGCCCAGCGCGCCCACCACTTTAGAAAATTCGCCGGGGGTGGGCATCATGTGCGGCAAATCGGTGGCGGAATCGGCAATGCCGTCAATGTCGAAAAACACCGCGCCGGGGATGTGGCCGGCCGCAAATTCCTTGGCCGGTTCGCGTTTTTCGCCCGGCATGTACCAAGACGTATCCACCACCCGCACATCCGCAAGATGCGCCGCCAGCCAGTCCGTGGAAACCAGATTGCTCATTCGAAGGGAACGGGAATGGCGGGACGCTGTTCCACCAGCCAGGGCGGGCAGGGCAGGCCTTTTTCGCGCAAAAAGACGGGATTGAACAGCTTGGATTGATAGCGGTTGCCATAGTCGCACAGCACCGTGACGATGGTGTGGCCGGGGCCCATATCCTTGGCCATGCGGATGGCGGCGGCGACATTGATGCCGGTGGAGCCGCCCATGCACAGGCCCTCATGCTCCAAAAGATCGAAGACGATGGGCAAGGCTTCCTCGTCGGGAATTTGATAGGCGTCGTCAATCGGCGCGCCTTCCAGATTGGCTGTGACCCGGCCCTGGCCGATACCCTCGGTGATCGAGCTGCCATGGCTTTCCAGCTTGCCGGT
>DATEEB010000176.1:0-2552 GCA_035281345.1 Rhizomicrobium sp.
CCGTTCAAGTCCGGCCTTGATGTTGTCCAGCCGCGGCTCGATGCCGACCACGCAATTGTCGGTGAAGCTTACCGCCGCATCGGCCATCAGCTGCACCGATTGCAGGAAGTTGTACGCCATCACCGGATTGTAGACATTGAGTTCGAAATGGCCCTGGCTGTCGGCAAAGGTCAGCGCCGCATTGTTGCCGAAGATCTGGACGCAGACCTGGGTCAGGGCCTCGCATTGGGTGGGATTGACCTTGCCCGGCATGATCGACGAGCCGGGCTCGTTTTCCGGCAGTGACAGCTCGCCCAGTCCCGAACGCGGGCCCGAACCCAGCAAGCGGATATCGTTGGCGATCTTGAACAGGCTGGCGGCCACGGTGTTGATCGCGCCATGGGCAAAGACCATGGCGTCATGGGCGGCCAGGGCTTCGAACTTGTTGGGCGCGGTGGTGAAGGCAAGGCCGGTGATGGCGGCGATACGTGTCGTCACCATCTTGTCGAAGCCGATGGGAGCATTGAGGCCGGTGCCGACGGCCGTGCCGCCCTGTGCCAGTTCCATCAGGCGCGGCAGGGTCTGCTCGATGCGGGCAATGCCGTTGGCCACCTGCGTGGCATAGCCGGAAAATTCCTGGCCCAGCGTGATCGGGGTGGCGTCCTGGGTGTGGGTGCGGCCGATCTTGATGATGCCGTTCCAGGCCTTGACCTTGGTATCCAGCGCTGCCTGCAGGTGTTTCAGCGCCGGGATCAGCTTCCTGACCACTTCTTCGGCCGCGGCGATATGCATGGCGGTGGGATAGGTGTCGTTGGACGACTGGCTCATATTGACGTGATCATTGGGATGGACCGGCTTCTTGGAGCCCATCGCCCCGCCCAGCATCTCGATGGCGCGGTTGGAGATCACTTCATTGGCATTCATGTTGGACTGGGTGCCCGAGCCGGTCTGCCAGACCGAAAGCGGGAAATGGTCATTGAGCTTGCCGTCGATCACTTCCTGGGCGGCGGCGATGATGGTCTCGGCCAGCTTGGGATCCAGGCCCGACAGCTTCATGTTGGTCTCGGCGGCCGCGCGCTTGATGATGCCCAGCGCCCGCACGATGGCGGCGGGCTGCTTTTCCCAGCCGATCTTGAAATTGCCCAGCGACCGCTGCGCCTGGGCGCCCCAATAGCGGGCGGAATCGACCTCGATGGGGCCGAACGTATCGGTTTCGGTGCGGGTTTTGCTCACGTTCGGGCCCTTCGAAGACAGGCCGTCCGGGTACTATTTCTTGCGGAAAGAGTCGAGGCTGACGACCTCGCCGGCCGGCGGCTTGTCCGGGGCGGCCACCACGGCGTCGGGCGCGTCATCCGGCAGCGTTTCCGGGGGTTCGGTGGCCGCGGCAGGGACCATCACCGGCCCGGTACTGGCCTTGGCTTCCAGCTCGCTGCGGAACTGCAGCCCGAACTGCACGCCGGGATCGAAGAAGGCGGTCAGGGCGGCGAAGGGAATGTGCAGCGGCGCCGGCAGCTTCTTGAAGGTCAGCGTCACCTCGAAATAATCGTCCTTCACCTTCAGCGCCCAATATTGGTGCTGGATGATGATGGTCATTTCGTCCGGATATTGCTCCTTGAGAAAATCCGGAATGTCGACGCCGTCGGCATGCGTCTTGAAGGTCAGATAGAAGTGATGCGCCCCGATCAGGCCCGACTTCTCGATGCGGCGCAGGGCGTCGCGCACGACGCCGCGCAGCGCCGAATCCGTCAATGCCTGGTAGCCGATAAAGTCTTTCGCCATGGATGGAGCAAGACTATGCGCCGGACGGCCCAAGTCAATCGCGCCAGAGGTGCGAAAGGCCGGATTTGCCACAATTCCAAGGGAATGGTGGGGAGATGCTTCTGTCGTCTCGCGTCCACGTTGGCTCGCTTACGCCAGGGTTTCTAGTCTCGCCGCGATAGGACAAGAAACCCCGGGGCGCGCCCGGTTATCGGATAGCTATTAAGTGGTGGGTGTCTCTGTTGCCCGGTACACCCACCGAAACCGCGCTTACCTAATCAATTAGGCAGCGAGCACCATTTCGTTATCGTTGGCACTTGTACGATTAGCCCGATAACGGCGGAACCATACCGAGCAAAAGGACAGCCTTTACACATCCGTCGATCCTGTTTCGCCCCCACAAAAACCCACTTGGAAAGTGGGCTTATGGTGGAGGCGCCGGGTACCGCCCCCGGGTCCGGGCTGCTTATTACGAAGCCGTTTATCGCCATAGTCGGCAAGCCGACCTTCACAATATAGGCAGTGGCGGTTAATTTTTGAAGGCCGAAACGAGTCGGCGGAACCCTTCCCAAAAAATGCGCCAATATCTCGATTTGCTGCGACTTGCCCTGGAAACGGGCGTGGAAAAGCACGACCGTACCGGCACCGGCACGCGCTCGCTGTTCGGGCACCAGATGCGCTTCGATCTTGCCGCCGGTTTTCCGCTGCTCACCACCAAGAAGCTGCATCTCAAATCCATCATCTATGAGCTGCTCTGGTTCCTGCGTGGCGAGACCAATGTCCGCTGGCTGCAGGAGCATGGCGTCACCATCTGG
>DATEEB010000177.1:0-4382 GCA_035281345.1 Rhizomicrobium sp.
GCAAGATGTCCTGGAGGCCCGGATCATTGGAGGCCGAACGCCCTGGCCGCTTCACCATGCCAAAGGCGGTGAAGGTGGCGCGGCTCTTCCGCTCCTCGGCGAACAGCGCCGTGTCGGTCGGGTTGGCGCCCGGATAGCCGCCCTCGATATAATCGAGGCCGAGCCCGTCCAGCATCTCCATGACGGTGAGCTTGTCGTCGAGCGAGAAGTCGACACCCGGCGTCTGCTGGCCGTCGCGCAAGGTGGTGTCGAACAGATAGAGGCGCTCGCGCTTCATCGCTTCACCTCCCAGCTCGTCGTCCCGTCCTTGTTGTCCATGACGGTGACGCCCAGCGCATCGATCTCGGCCCTGAGCCGATCGCTTTCCGCCCAATTCTTGGCGGCGCGCGCGGCAAGGCGCGCCTGGATCAGGGCATTGACCTTGTGTTCGTCGATCCTGGCCGCCTTGTCCTCGACATGCTTGCCGGTGAAGCCCAGCGCGTTGAGCGTGGCGCCGAGCTCCATCTGGAAATTCGGCCGGTCGAGCGCGTGAAGCTCGGCAATGGCGCGCGGGGTGTTGAGGTCGTCGCACAAAGCTTCCAGCACCGGCTCGGCGAAGCGAACCTCCTCGGTCAGCCGCGCGGTGGCCGAATTATAGAAGCCATCGAGGATGCGCCGGCTTTCCTCCAGCCCCTTCACCGTCCAGTCGATCGGCTGGCGGTAATGGGTGCGCAGCATGTTGAAGCGCAGCACCTCGCCCGGCCAGTCGGCTAGAAGATCGCGGATGGTGAAGAAATTGCCCAGGCTCTTGGACATTTTCTCGCCTTCCACCTGCAGAAAGCCGTTATGCATCCACACCTTGGCCAGCGGATGTCCGTGATGGGCGCCCTCGCTCTGGGCGATTTCGTTTTCATGATGGGGAAATTGCAGATCGATGCCGCCGCCATGAATGTCGAACGTCTCGCCCAGATATTCGCCCGCCATGGCCGAACATTCGATATGCCAGCCCGGACGCCCGCGCCCCCAAGGCGAATCCCAGCCCGGCAGGCTCGCGTCTGATGGCTTCCACAGGACAAAATCCATGGCGTTCTTTTTATAAGGCGCCACTTCGACCCGCGCGCCCGCGAGCATCTCGTCCAGCGAGCGGCGCGACAATTTTCCATAGTCGGCCTTGGACGAAACATCGAACAGCACATGACCATCCGCCGCATAGGCATGGCCTGCGGCGATTAACTGCTCGATGATGCGGATCATCTGGGCGATATGTTCGGTGGCGCGCGGTGTCACACTCGGCGGCAGATTGCCCAGCGCCGCGACATCCTCGTTATAGATGCGCGTGGTTTCCTCGGTCAGCTCGCGGATGGAGATGCCGCGTTCGGCGGCGCGCGCATTGATCTTGTCGTCCACGTCGGTGATGTTGCGGACATAGGTGACATGCGCATCGCCGTAAACATGGCGCAGCAGCCGGAACAGCACATCGAACACGATGACGGGGCGCGCATTGCCGATATGGGCGAAGTCGTAAACCGTGGGGCCGCAGACATACATCCGCACATTCTTGGCATCGAGCGGTGCGAAGACGTCCTTGGTCTTGGTCAGGGTATTGAACAGGCGCAGAGTCATGAGAGGTCCGGCGAAGCGGTGAGGGAAATTAGCAAATTTTGGGCGAGCAGAAGGGGTTTTGCAGCGCTAGCTGCAAATCGAAATCCGGATAATGACGAACCCCAAAGTGGGATAAGTGGGCGTCACGCGGTTCTTCCTTCCAGGCGCGCGAGGGACCGCTCGCGCCCGATCAGGGGTAACAGTTTTTTGAGTTCGGGTCCATGCTCCAGGCCGGTTAACGCCAGCCGCAAAGGGTGAAACAGCCCCCTGCCCTTGGCCCCGGTCTCAGCGGACACCGCCTTGGTCCACAGCCCCCAGGTCGCCTCATCCCAGGGCTCGGGCGGCAGCAGGTCCGCCGCCTTGGCCGCCAGTCCGGCATCCTCGATCACCGGCACCACCGGCCCGCTGACCAACCGGGCCATCTCGCCGACATCAGACAATTTGGTGAGATTGGGCTTGATGGCGTCCCAAAACACCTCGCCAGATACTCCAGCTATGGGCGGCACCTGCCGCGCCACCGCGCTGTAGGGCGTGATGTGCAGCAGCCTAGCATTCAGCGCCGCCAATTCCTCCGGCACGAAATGGGCGGGCGCACGGCCGATCTTGGCGAAGTCAAATTCCGCCGCCAACTCGCCCAGCGACAGGCGCGGCTCCACGGGATCGGACGTGCCGATCTTGGCCAGATAAGACGCCACCGCCAGCGGCTCCATGCCCTCGCCGCGCAACTGCTCCAGCGACAGCGAGCCCAGCCGCTTGCTCAGCGCCTCGCCGCTGGCCCCGACCAGAAGCGGAAAATGCGCGAACTTGGGAACAGGCCCGCCCAAGGCTTCAAAGATTTCAATCTGGGCAGCGGTGTTGGTAACATGATCTTCGCCGCGCACCACATGGCTGATGGCCATATCGATATCGTCGGCCACCGACGGCAGCGTATAAAGAAAGGCGCCATCCTCACGCACCAAAACCGGGTCCGACATGGTGGCGGTGTCGATCTCCACCGGGCCGCGCACCAGATCGGTCCAGCTTACTTTTTTGCGCGACAATAAAAACCGCCAATGCGGCTTACGGCCTTCACCTTCCCACTTGGCCTTGTTGGCCGGTTCCAGCGAAGCGCGGTTATAGATCGGGGGCAGCTTGCGCGCCGCCAGCAAGGAACGCTGCCGTTCCAGTTCGGCTTCGGTCTCAAAACAAGGATAGATGCGCCCCGCTGCCTGCAATTTGTAGAAAGCCGTGCTGTAGATCGCCAGTCGGTTGATCTGGCGGTCGGTGCCATCATGCGTCAGTCCCAGCCAGCCCAAGTCGCGATAAATCGCCTCTTCAAAGGCCTTGGTGGAACGCGCCGCATCGGTATCGTCAATCCGCAGCAGGAATTTGCCGCCCATCTTTCTGGCGAACAGCCAGTTCAAAAGCGCGGTGCGGGCATTGCCGACATGCAGCAGACCTGTCGGTGATGGCGCGAAACGAACGGTGATGGACATCAGCGCGCATCCCGAAACGCATTGGTGATGGGATAACGCCGGTCGCGGCCGAAATTGCGGCTGCTGATTTTCACCCCCGGCGGCGCCTGGCGGCGCTTATATTCGGAAGTATACAACAAATGCTCCACCTGCCTGACGGTCGCCGGATCGAATCCGCGCGCCACCGTATCCTGGAAACTGCATTCCTGTTCCACCAGACACTCCAAAATGCCGTCCAGAATATCGTAAGGCGGCAAGGTATCCTGATCGGTCTGGTTGGGCCTCAGTTCGGCGGTGGGCGGCTTTTCGATGATGCGTTCGGGGATCACCCGCCCCCGCGGCCCCAAACCGCCTGCCGGGGAATGGAGGTTGCGCCAATGCGACAGGCGGAAAATCTCGGTCTTGTAGATGTCTTTGAGCACATTATAGCCGCCGCACATATCGCCATAGAGGGTGGCATAGCCCACGCTCATCTCGCTCTTGTTGCCGGTGGTCAGCACCATGGGACCGAACTTGTTGGAGATCGCCATCAGGATCACCCCGCGCAGGCGCGACTGGATATTTTCTTCCGCTGTGCCCGTCTGAGTTCCGGCGAAAGCGGGCGACAGGGTCTCGCCCATCGCCGCTACCGCGCGTTCGATCTCGATGGTTTCATACGCCACGCCCAACAGGCGCGCGCAAGCATCGGCGTCGTCCAGGCTTTCGCGGCTGGTATAACGCGAAGGCAGCATCACACAGCGCACCCGGCTCGCGCCCAAGGCATCCACCGCCACCGCCGCCGACAAAGCCGAATCGATGCCGCCCGAAAGCCCCAGCACCACGCCGGGAAAACGGTTCTTGTTCACATAGTCGCGCAGCGCCAGCATCATGGCGTGATAGACCTGGGAGGAACGATCCTCGGCGATGAAGGTATCGCCCGCCGCGCAAGCCCATTTGCCGTCCGCGCCACGCTGCCATTCGCTCAACGTCACGCGTTCTTCCCAGCCGGGCAGCGCCAGCGCGATGCGGCCGTCGGCGTTCAGGACAAAAGACGCGCCGTCATAGACCACCTCATCCTGGCCCCCCAATTGGTTGAGGTATATCAGCGGCAATCCGGTTTCCTTCACCCGGCTTGCCGCCAAGGCCAGCCGCACGTCTTCCTTGCCCGCTTCAAAAGGCGAACCGTTGGGCACGCAGAGAATTTCGGCGCCGGCACCGGCCAAAGCGGCACAAACCTCCTGCTTCCAGATGTCCTCGCAGATGGGAACGCCCAGTGGCACACCGCGCACCCGCAAAGGCCGCGGCGCGGGACCGGCGGCAAAGACGCGCTTTTCGTCAAACACGCCATAGTTCGGCAAATCGACCTTG
>DATEEB010000178.1:0-3929 GCA_035281345.1 Rhizomicrobium sp.
ATGAAAACTTCGTTCAGCGCTTCGCCCAGGATGGAAGGTTCATCCGGCGGCCGCGCCGTGTAGGTGGACAAATAAATGGGATTGCGCCGCATGGTGATGGCGGTGACGGTGAAGACCGGGAATTGCTCCACCGAATTGTAATAGCCGGTGTGATCGCCATAAGGTCCTTCGTCGCGATAATCCGACAGCGAGACCTCTCCTTCGATCACGATCTCGGCCTCGGCGGGCACTTTCAGGGGCTGGGACACGCAATCGGCCAGTTCCATCCGCTGGCCGCGCAGCAATCCCGCGAACTGATACTCCGACAAGGTTTCCGGCACGGGGGTCACCGCCGCCAGGATGATGCCGGGATCGGCTCCGATCACCGCCGCGGCCGGAAGCGGCGCGGTCTTTTCCGCCCCCCAGCGGGCGTGATGCTGCGCCCCGCCGCGATGCTTGAGCCAGCGCATGATGGTCTGGTTCTTGCCCAGCACCTGCATGCGGTAGATGCCCAGATTGTAATTGTCCTCGCGCGCATCGCTGGGACCCTTGGTAACCACCAGCGGCCAGGTGATCAGGGGCGCGGGTTCGCCCGGCCAGCAGGTCTGTACCGGCAGCTTGGACAGGTCGATATCATCGCCGCGCAGCACAATCTCCTGGCAGGCGGGCCTGCTCACGGTCTTGGGCTTCATCGCCAGAATGGTTTTGACCAACGGCAAGAGTTCGGCGGCTTCGCCGAAACTGCGCGGCGGCTGGGGCTGGCGCAGCTGGGCGAGCAATTCGCCGACTTCTCGCAGATCGGTCCCGCTCGTGCGCTCTACATCGCCCATAGTCACACCCATGGCCACGCGCTTGACGGTGCCGAACAGATTGACCAGCACCGGCATGTCGCTCGGGCTGCCGTCGGCCTTGATGGGTTTTTCGAAAATCACCGCCGGTCCGCCTTGGGCGATCAGGCGTGTCTGGATCTCGGTTATCTCCAGCACAGTGGAAACCGGTTCTTTAACTCGAACCAGTTCGCCGTCTTTTTCCAGACGGGCGAGAAAATCGCGTAAGGACCGGTAGCCCATGGCCCCGTCTTAGCGCGTTGCCTGCGGGCGCGTCTATTGCGGCGGCTTGAGGGCGTATTCGGGCGTCTTGGCGCGGGTCCTGGCATAGAGGAAATAGACCCCCATGCCGATCAGGCCCCAAACCACAAAACGGGCCCAGGTATCCAGGGGCAGGCCGGCCATCATGCCGAAACACACCAGCATGCCCCCGATCGGCACCACCGGCACCCAGGGAGTACGGAAGGGACGGTGGACATGGGGATGGGTCTTGCGCAGCAGGATCACCGCGCCGCAGACCAGGACAAAAGCGGCCAGCGTGCCGATGGCCACCAGCTCGATCAAAAGATCGTGCGGCAGGAAAGCGCTGAGCAGCATGGCGACGCCGCCGATCATCAGCGTGGACAGATAAGGCGTCTGGAATTTGGGATGCACCTTGCCGAAGATGGGCGGCAGCATGCCGTCGCGCGACATGGCGTAGAAGATGCGCGATTGGCCCAGCAAAAGCCCCAGCACTACGGTCCCCAGACCCAGCACGGCGCCGAAATTCACCAGGGGCACCAGCCAGGCCAGGCCACCGCCGGTGGCCTGCACGGCCACCGCCACCGGCTGAGGGACGTTCAGGTTGGTGTATTTGGTGACGCCGGTCATCACGATGCACATCAGCACATACAACACGGTGCAGATCGCCAGCGATCCCAGGATGCCGATGGGCATGGTGCGTTGCGGGTTCTTGGCTTCCTGCGCCGCCACCGAAACACAATCAAAGCCGATATAGGCGAAGAACACCACGCCCGAAGCGCGCAGGATGCCGCTCCAGCCATAGCTGCCGAACGTGCCGGTATTTTCCGGAATGAAGGGGGTGAGATTTTCGGCCCGCACATATTGCATGCCGAACAGGATCACCAACACGACCACCGCAAGCTTCATCATCACCATGGCGCCGTTGAAATTGGTGGTGGCGCGGATGCCGATCATCAGCAGAATGGTGAGAAATCCGATCAGCAGCACGGCGGGAAGGTTGATGACCGCACCGGACAGGCTGAGCACATGATCGGCGCTCATATGGATGGGGGAGGAGGAATATGCGATTGGGATATGGATGCCGACATGGGCCATCAATCCGTTGAAATAACCGGACCAGCCCACCGCCACCGCCGACGCGGCGGCAAGATATTCCAGGATCAAGTCCCAGCCGATGATCCAGGCCAGGAACTTGCCGAAGGTGGCGAAGGTGTAGCTATAGGCGCTGCCTGCCACCGGGATCATGGAGGAGAATTCGGCATAGCACAGTCCGGCCAGAAAACAGCCAAAGCCCGCGAAGATGTAGGATAGGGTCACCGCCGGACCGGCATAGTTGGCGGCGGCTTGGCCGGTGGAGACGAAGATGCCGGCTCCAATAATGATGCCGATGCCGATGCCGATCAGCTGCAAGGGGCCCAAAGCGCGGCGCAGTTGCGGTTCCGCGGTGAAGGCGTTGTTTTCCGTGACGGCCATGCATGCCCCCGATAGCTTCCAGATGACTTTGGCAGAGCGCAGCCGATCCGCCTAGCGGTTTTGCGCCACCCAAACTATGTCAGACGATAAACGCCGGTGTCTCGAATCTCCCGGTCTTCCAGATCGCGGCTGGTGGGAACGCTGTAGCGGGCCAGATTTTCTATCTGCGTCTTGGGGAAATAGTTGCGTCCCGGGTCGCCCAACAGCACCGGCACACCCAAAGGCGTGAGCCAGGCCAGCAGCCGTTCCGCCAAGGGCCGTTCGTAAAAAAGATCGCCCACCAGAATCACGTCCCAGACATTCGCGGTGCCGATCAGATCATCCTGGGTTACCGCGATGTCACGACGATTGGACTGATGATTGTTCTGGCGGTTGGCTTGGGCATTGAGGCGGATGGCGGCGCAGGCAAAGGCGTCTATGTCGGCGGCCAGCACCGCGGCGGCGCCGGCTTGCGCCGCCGCCAATGCCACCAGGCCTGAGCCCGAACCGATATCCAGCACCCGCTTGCCGCGTACAGTATCGGGATTGTCCAGGATATAGCGCGCCAAGGCCTGGCCGCCGGCCCAGGCGAAGGCCCAATAGGGCGGCGGCACGCCTTGTTCGGCCAGTTCGTCCTCGGTCGCCCGCCACAGCGGCACCACTTCGGTGGCCAGATAGAGTTTGATCTCCGGCACCAAGGGCGGGGCCGTCAGCGCGGCATTGGCGATGATGAAATTCTCCGGTGTCATGCGCTAAAGATCGCCAACACGCCCAGCCCGAGCAGCACCGCGCCGCTGATGCGTTCGCGCCACACCGCATGATGGGCGCCTGCTTTGTGTCCGCCGCGCGCCGCCAGCCAGCCATAGCCGGTCAGGATCAGGCTTTCGCCAAGGAACGTCACCACGAACATCAGGAAATATTGCGGCACCAGGGGATGGCCGGTGTCGAGAAATTGCGGCACCAGGGCGCCAAAGAACAACAGCGCCTTGGGATTGCCCAACTGAGTCAGTGTCGCCTGCACAAACGGATTGGCGCGCAGCTTGCGCGTTTGCGATGCAAGCGCGGGGCGGAAACTGCGCCACAACTCGCTGGCGCCCAGCCAGATCAGATAAGCCGCACCCAAGAGCCGGATGCCCTGAAAAACCAGCGGCGAGGCCGTGACCAGCGCGCCCAGCCCGGTGATGCAGATCAGGTACCAGATGGTGTTGCCGGTTTGCGTGCCGGCGATGGCCGCCAGCGCGGCGCGCAAGCCGCCTTTGAAGCCATAGGCGCTGATCATCATCACAGTGGGGCCGGGCGTCAGCGAAAATACCAGTTCCGCGCCGATAAACAGCAGCAGCCGGTCCCATGTCATGATGCCTAGAAACATGGCGCTAGTGTCGTGGTTTCGAAGTTCGCACTATCATCGATATCAGGCTCCTAGCGAAC
>DATEEB010000179.1:0-3979 GCA_035281345.1 Rhizomicrobium sp.
AGTAACCGGCAAAGCCCTGATAGGTCTGTGAGATGGGGTCGCTATTGTCGATGGTGCCGAAACTGCGGTCGCTGTACCGCGCACCGGCTGTGAAGGACCATTGATCGTCCGGGCGATAGGTCGCCACCGCATTCGCGCGCAATTTTGGTACTTGCGGCAGGAACTTGTCCACTGCCGCCGCGAAGGTGCTGTTGCGAACCACCTTGGCTTCCACCGCCGTCAGGCTGGCCATCAATTCCAGGCCGGGAATGAAAATATCGTACTGGTTCGCCACCAGCTCGATACCGCGCGCCCGGGTGCGGTCCACATTCTGCACAAAGCTGAACAGGGCGGTGGAGCCCGGCACCAGCGGCGCCGACTGAGACAAAAGCGTGTTGGCGATGTCTTCCTGGAATAGGGAGACGCGCAAGAATCCGCTCTCGGTGCGCCGCTCCGCCGCCAGTTCATAGGCGCTGGCGCGTTCGGGTTTCAAATGGGGATTGGGCACGGTCAAACTCGCGCCGGTGGTGACGGCCTGATACAGCTCGGTCACCGTCGGCATGCGATAGGCGATACCCCAAGCGCCTGACACTTTCCAACTGTCCGATACTTGCCAAGACATGGCGGTCTTGGGCGACAGGGTATGCGCGGCAATGCGCGGCTGGCTGACATTCAGCGCCGGGGATGCGGAAAAATTGCTGCCGCCATAGGCGCGCCAGTCTTCATAGCGCAGGCCCAAGGAGGCTTTGAGATCCGGCGTCAGGCTCCAGATATCCTGCAGCCAGACTGCATTGGTGGCGGTGCGGCCCTTGGCGGCATTCACCGTACTGCCCGTTCCGCCAGCGATCCAATCGGTCAGGTTGTTGCGCCGTTGCGCGAAGCTTTCCGCGTCGCGATGGGCGCCGAAGGAGATTTCGTGATCCGCCATGCCGCGCCATACCGCATGGGCATCCAGCGTGTACCAGCCGGTGCCGTTCATGCGGTTCACCGTGCCTGGGCCGCCGGTAAAGGCAGCGGGCAAAGCGGTGGTGGCGACCCGCTGCTTGTCATTGAGATAGGCATAGTCGCTAAAAATGATTTCCCAAGCGAAATTGCCTTCGCGCGCCGACGCCAGTGACAAGCCTTGCGCCAACTGGGTCTGCTGGACGTTGTAGAGACTATTGGAAAAGGCGCTAGCGGCGATGTTGTAATTGTAACCGCCGATATTGCTGTTGCCGGCATAAACCGCCGCGCCCGCGCCGTTGCGCAAATAACTTTCTACGCCCGAATCGTCATCCTGATGGAAAAGGCTGGCGGTATAGGTCAGCCGTGTTCCATCCATGAAATCATAAGCCAGCTTCACGGTCGCGGTGTCCTGTACCTGATGCTCCAGCCCCGTGGCGCCGATCACCACAATGGGCGCGCCGCTGCGGTTGAAATCGGCGAAGGCGCCGGTCAGGACCGTGCCCGCGCTGCTGGTGAAGGTGGGCCGGGCCAAGGTGGCGTAACCCAGCGGCTGGCCATGGCTGTCGAGGTGATTGACCGACAGCCGCCAGCGCAAAGCACCCAGCCGGTCGCCGATGCCGCCGGCCAACTGCCAGGTGCCCGGCGACATGTCGGTGGCATATTGGCCGAAATCCTGGATCGCGCCGGTCGCGTCGGCATAGAGCTCGAATTTTTCCGGCATGCGGGTGGTGATGTTGATGGTGGCGCCGATGGAATTGCCGGCATAACGGGCCGAGAAGGGCCCATAGAGAATATCGATGCGGCTGACATCATGCGGCGCGGCGACGCCGAAATGGGGCGAGGCGGCGCTGTTGTTGTTGCCGATGGGCGAATTGATCATGATCCCATCGACAAAGATCAGATTGCGCGCCGAAGCGCCGACGCCGGAGGTGCGGGTGGCGACCGGGTCCTGGGTGTCGCCGTGGTGGCGTTTGCGCACAAGCAGCGAAGGCGCGTATTTCAGCATATCCTCGGTGTTGACGGCGTTGATCTGTTCGCGCGCCTTGGCGGCAGTGACTTGGATGTCGGCTGCCGCCGGATCGCCGGCCTTGGCGCGGTCGGCGGTGACAATGACATATTCCGGTTGCAGGCTGGCGCCGATGGCCCCTGTACCTGCGGATTGCGCCTGGGCGGCGGTGGCGGCGCAAAGCGCCAAAGGGAGCGCCAAAGGAAGCGTCAGAGTGGATGTGCGCAAGCGCAAAAAGATGAGCATGGGAGTCCCCGAAAAAGCTGTAACGGAACGCCCGCGCCGATGGTCTGGCGCGGTTGGTTTGGAGGCGTTCAGGCGTTCAGCGGCGGGGCACGGGGAGAGGCGGGGCTAAAACGCGCGGCGACGGACGCGGCATAGAGGCGGTCCGTGGCGGCGGCGAAGGCGTGGAAGACCGGCAAAGCCAGCGACGGCGCATCCGGCGTGGACGCCAATTGCGGCGCGGCGGCAAAGGGGCAGGCGTCTTTCTGGACGTCGTGCTGGGCTTGTCCGTCTTGGGCGGGAATTTCCTGGCGGGGGCCGTCCACCGAGCAAATGGTCAGGCCTTGCGCGGCAGGCATCCAGCCCATCGGCATCACGGCACGCGCCACCAGGGCGATGAACGCCAGATGCCGTGCGAGGCGGAAAAGCTCCTGCATGGGCGAGGTTTTCGCTCCGCCTGGTCTTGGGGTCAATGCGTCAGATGGCGCGGCAGGAGCGTAGGCGCGAGCCGGAGCGGAAAAACCTAGATGGTAATGCCGCCGTCCACGATGAAATTCTGTCCTGTGGTGAAAGTGGAATCGTCGCTCGCCAGCCACAAAACGATGGACGCGATCTCTTCGGAGGTGCCCAGCCGCCCCATGGGCTGGCGGGCGATGAAGGCCTTGCGGGCGGCCTCGTAATCGCCGGTGTCCTTCAAGCGCTGTTGCAGCGAGGGCGAATCCACCGTGCCGGGGCACACCGTGTTGCAGCGAATGCCCTTGGTAACAAAATCGGCGGCCACCGACTTGGTCAGGCCGATTACCGCGGCCTTGCTGGCGCCGTAGATGCAGCGATTGGGCAGGCCCTTGATCGAACTCACCACCGAGGCGACATTGATGATCGAGCCGCCGCCATTTTCGATCATGCCGGGCAGAAACGCCTTGATCATCCGCGCCATGGCAAAAACATTAATGTTGAACGACTTCTCCCATTGGGCGTCGTCATTCTCCAGAATGGAGCCGTTCTCGACAAAACCAGCGCAGTTGAACAGCACATTCACCTTGCCGGCCTTCTTGGCCAGGGCGGCAATGGCGGCGCCATCGGTCACATCCAGCTGATGCTTGTCGGCGCTAAGGCCGTCCAGCCCCTTCACATCGCGGTCGGTGGCGATCACATGGGCGCCTTCGGCGGCGAACAAAAGGGCGGTGGAGCGGCCGATACCGGCAGCCGCGCCGGTGATCAGCGCGGTTTTTCCGTCAAGCTTCTTGGACATGCGTTTCCCTGACTGCAACGTATGGATTGACCCCAGCGGCACGGCGTTCGGGGCGGAGGCCATAATGGGGCATCGGCCGGCCCAATTCCAGTGCGCCCAGGCCGGGCGCATTGCCGCTATCCGCCGCCGACATCGCCGCTGTCCATGACGCGGGTGAGGCGGTTACACGCCAGGCCTTTGACGAAAGCCCCCGTTTACGCTTTGTTGTTCTCAAATGGTGAGGCGCCGGCGAGCCTTGCCGCGAAAATACAACCGTCATGGCAAGGGGAGCGTCGATGTCCAACAAGATCCGCTATCTGCTGATCATCCTGATCTTCTTTGTCAGCGCGGTGGTCTATATCGACCGCACCAACATCACCGTCGCCGGATTGGCGATGGCCGCAGATTACAACATCACCAAGGTCGAGTTGGGTTGGGTGTTCTCCGCCTTCCTGCTGGGCTATGCCGCGTTTCAGATTCCGGCCGGCTGGGTGGTGGGCAAGCTGGGCCCGCGCAAGACGCTGGCTTACGGTTTGATCTGGTGGGGTGTTTTCAGCGCCGTGGTGCCGTTGATTCCGCCGGCCATGGGCGGGGCG
>DATEEB010000180.1:0-9774 GCA_035281345.1 Rhizomicrobium sp.
TTCTTCGTACAGCGCATAGGGTGTGCCCAGGAACGCAAAACGGGCGCGGAAACTGAGATTGGCCTGATAGATGTCGCCTGCCGCGATGTAATCCTTTACCCGCGAAAATCTGCGGCCATAGGCGGCTTCATCCCACTCCAGTCTTAACGGTCCGGCATAAGCGCGTCCGCGCGCTGGGGGCGCATCGTCCAGCGGCGCACCGAACACCCCCAGCTGCAACAGCGTGCCAGGGGCCTGCCGCGCCGCCAGCCGCGGCTCTAAGGCATGGCCCAGTTCATAAGCCAGCCAGCCGGCCACATGCCGGCCTTGGGCCAGGACCGCCTCGACCCGCGCCAGGGCGGCCGGGACTTGCGCGGCCGTATCGGCCCGGATGACCTCCAGGGGGTCGCAAAAGACCCGTCGCGGACCATCATCCAGGATCACCAGCATGACTGGGTTTTGCCCGCCCCCCGGTCCAGGTTCAACCGCCAATGACATACAACTAGAAATTGTACTATGCCGGCGCCACGCCTTGAATGGCGGTTCCTGAACCCCATCTCTTTGTTAACGGCGGCCAATTGCAAGGCGCCGCACAGCCGCTCAAAGGAGGGCTGGATGAACAAGTACACAAGTTTTGGAAGCCCGTATTTGCTGGGCTTCGAGCATCTGGAAAGGCTTTTGGAGCGCACCCACCGCACGGCCGGGGATTCCTATCCGCCTTACGATATCGAGGAATTGCCCAGTGGCAGCGGTGGCAAGAACGATAGCGGCATCCGCATCACGCTTGCGGTGGCCGGCTTCTCACAGGACGAACTCAGCGTCACCGAAGAGGACCGCCAGCTGGTGGTCCGCGGCAAGCAGCGTGAGCCCAATGGCAAAACGTTCCTTCATCGTGGCATTGCGGCACGACAATTTTTGCGCAGCTTCGTCCTGGCCGACGGCATCGAAGTCAGCACTGCCGCGTTGGAAAATGGATTGCTGAAGATCGATTTGGCCCGCAGCCGCGTCCAGCCCAGCCTGCGGGTGGTAGAAATCAAGACTGGAGGCCGATCATGACGGACAGATTTGAAAGCGACGATTTCGACGACCGGCAAATTGTCGTGACGTCCCGCTTGACCTACATCAAGCCCACGAGCAGCGATGAGGCGCACCGTCTTGGCCTGCTTCCCGCCAACATCGATCTTCCGGATGGCATGAAGCTTTATGTGCTGCATGCCGAAGACGGCAGTGTGCTGGGCTTCACTGACGGCTATGCATCCGCCTATGGCGCGGCGCTGCAGAACCGGCTGACCCCCGTCAGCCTGCACTGACACGACGCACAAAAACAAAAAGCCGCGGGGTTAACCTCCCGCGGCTTTTTTGTTTAGAGTGGCGCCATGCTGAAACACCGCTTCGCTCTCGCCGCCTTTGCCCTTCTGGCCGCCCTGCCTGCTTTCGCGCAAGACCAGGCGCAGCAACCGGCCGCCGATCCGCCGGCCGTGGCGCCCGCGCCCGTGGTGGAAACCACCCCGCCGCCGCGCCTCAATCCGCCCATGAGCGGGCCGCGCATCTTGATCGCCACTTCCATGGGCGAGATCACCATCCAGTTGGATGCGGCGCGCGCGCCCAAAAGCGTCGCCAATATCCTGCGCTATGTCCGGGAAAAGCATTACGACAACACCGCCTTTTACCGCGTCGCCAAGGGCTTTGTGATTCAGATGGGCAGTTGGGATGCCAATGGCAAACCGCGCGGCATTCATCCGGGCCCAGTGCCGCTGGAAGCGAGCAACGGCCTGAGCAATCTCAAGGGCGCGGTGGCGCTGGCGCGGGCACAAGCGCCCGACAGCGCCACCGCGGAGTTCTTCATCAACCTGGCCGACAACACCCCGCTCGACCAGGCTCCCGGCGACACCGCCAACACCACCGGCTATGCGGTCTTCGGCCAAGTGGTGTCGGGCATGGACGTGGTGGAAGCGATCGGCAATGTCCCCACCGGCGACAATGGCCCGATGCCGGGACAGGCCCCGATCACGCCGATACTGGTGAAAAAGGTTACGCTGCTGAAGTAGTCGCGGCGCCGTTCTTGTCACCTGTTAAAATGGCGTACAGCGCCTCTGCCGATTTCGCGGCGCGCAGCTTTTCGCAAATCGCCTTGTCGCGCAGCAGGCGCGACACCCGCGCCAGCGCCTTCAAGTGATCGGCGCCGGCATTTTCCGGCGCCAGCAACATGAACACCAAATCCACCGGCTGGCTGTCCACCGCGTCATACTCGATGCTGTTTTCCAGCCGCGTGAACAGCCCGGTGATGGTCTTGGCTTCCGTCATGCGGCCATGCGGGATGGCGATACCGGCGCCGACGCCGGTCGTGCCCAGGCGTTCGCGTTCGATCAGCGTTTCAAAGATACGGCGCTCCGACAGGCGCGTTAGGCCGTGGGCGCGCACCGCCAGGTCCTGCAAGAGCTGCTTTTTGGATTGCGCTTTCAAGCCTAGAAGAACGGCATCGGGCGCGAGCAGATCGGCGATGTTCATCCAGTGTCCCGTGACGTGTCGCGAAAAGCTTCGGCCCCATCCAGGGGTCTGCCCGAAAGCGGCGGGTTCATAGGCCGAGGCCCCAGCAAAGTCAATCTTGACGGATCAGCGGGCCTAGCGTCCGGCCTGGGCGGCGCCGGCCTTGAGGCGGCGGCGCTCCACCGAAGAGGGGATACGCAGGGCTTCGCGGTACTTGGCGACGGTGCGGCGCGCGATGTTCACACCGTCCGCGGTCAACAAGGACACGATGCGGTCGTCGGAAAGAATCTCGCGCGGTTCCTCATTCTCGATCATTTCGCGGATACGGTCGCGCACCGCTTCGGCCGAATGCGATTCGGCGCCGTCCACGGATTGGATGGAGGCGGTGAAGAAATATTTCAGCTCGAACAGGCCGCGCGGGGTGGCGATATATTTATTGGAGGTGACGCGGCTGACCGTGGATTCGTGCATCGAAATGGCGTCCGCGATAATGCGCAGATTGAGAGGACGCAAATGGCGCACGCCATGCGTGAGAAAAGCGTCCTGGTGGCGCACGATCTCGCTGGCGACCTTCAGGATGGTGCGGGCGCGCTGATCCAGGCTTTTGACCAGCCAATTGGCGTTGTTAAGACAATCGGCGAGATAATTCTTGCTGTCCTTGTCGCGCGCGCCCTTGGAAACGGTACCGTAATATTGGTTGTTGACCAAAAGGCGCGGCAGGGTATCGCTGTTGAGCTCGACCAGCCAGCCGCCGTCCGGACCGACCCGGACGAACACATCGGGCACCACCGGCGTCACCGGCTCGGATCCGAAAGCCAGACCCGGCTTGGGATTGAGCTGACGGATTTCCGCGATCATGTCGGAAATGTCTTCCGCATCCACGCCGCACAATTGGGTCAGTTGCGGCATGTCGCGGCGCGCCACCAGATCCAGGCGTGTGAGCAAGGCCTGCATGGCGGGATCCAGGTGATCCTTGGCCTTGAGCTGAAGCGCCAGGCATTCGGCCAGATCGCGGGCGGCCACGCCGACCGGATCGAAACCTTGCAGCACGCCCAGCACGGCCTCCACATCTTCGATCTCGCAGCCCAACCGATCGGCGACATCGGCCAACTCGGTCCGCAGATAGCCGGTTTCGTCCACCGCATCGATCAACGCCAGAAGGATCATGCGGTCTTCCGGCAAAAGGGCCGCGATGGACAGCTGGCTTTCCAGATGATCTTTCAGCGACGCATCGGCGGCAACCGACGATTCCAGGCTGTCCTCGCCGTCATAGGCATTGCCGGACTTCACCGTGGTCCAGTCGGTCAGGGAGCCGGACTGCGGGCCTTCGGCCTGTTTGCGCGGCTCGCCGTCATACATATTGTCGTGCGCCGCCTCGTCCATCTCCGCGGTCTTGGAGAAATCATCGCGGCTCAGCGCCACGTCGGCGCGCTCCTGGGCGCCGCTTTCGGCGGGCGCGCCATCGCCGGCGTCGGTGAGCGGGGCGGCCTCACGGTCGTCACGTTCCAACAGCGGGTTCTTTTCCAGCTCGGCTTCGCAATAGTCGGCCAGCTCGACATTCGACAATTGCAGCAGCTTGATGGCCTGCTGCAATTGCGGGGTCATGACCAGAGACTGGCTCTGGCGCAGCTCTAATCTTGGTCCGACCCCCGCCATGATGACCTATAAGGAGAATTTCTCGCCGAGATAGACGCGGCGCACATCGCGGTCACTGACGATCTCGGTGGGGGTGCCTTCCTTCAGGACGCGGCCGTCATGAAGGATATAAGCGCGGTCGATCACATCCAGCGCATCGCGGACATTGTGATCGGTAATCAAAACGCCGATGCCGCGATCCTTGAGATGCTTGACCAGGTCGCGGATTTCGCCCACCGCGATGGGATCGATGCCGGCAAAGGGTTCGTCCAGCAGGATATAAGAGGGATGCGTCGCCAGACAGCGCGCGATCTCGACGCGGCGGCGTTCGCCGCCCGACAGCGCCACGGATGGCGTGTTGCGGATATGGGTGATGCCGAATTCCGCCAGCAGCGCTTCCACCATCGCCTCCAGCCTTGCGCTATCGGGCTCCAGCAATTCGGCGCATGCGCGGATATTTTGCTCGGCGGTGAGGCCACGGAAGATCGAGGCTTCCTGCGGCAGATAACCGATGCCCATGCGGGCACGGCGGTACATGGGAAGCTTGGTCACATCATGCCCGTCCACCGCGATCGAACCGGTGTCGGTGGGGATCAGGCCGGTGATCATATAAAAGCAGGTTGTCTTGCCCGCGCCATTGGGCCCCAAAAGGCCCACCGCTTCGCCGCGCTTCAGCGAAAGACTGACGGAACGCACCACCGGGCGCTTGTTGAAACTTTTGCCGATCCGCGAGACCACCAGCCCTTTGCCGCCTTCGACCAGGCGCAGGCCTTCTTCGGTGGGTCCGCCGTCATTCTGCTGCTTTTCTGGGCTTTTTTCGGTCATTTTTTAAGGGCGCTCGTGTCGCTGGCAAGAACCATGCCTGTTTGTGTTTAAGGAACCATGAAAATCAATTGGAATTGGGCGAGAATATGGCCTGCACCCGGCCGCTGCCCGGACTTTGACTTTTGACGCCACCGCCCAACACCGCCTGACCGGTCACCAGATTCACCGTCAGCTGCGTGCCGCGCATCACATCCTTGCCCTTCTTCAACACGACATTGCCGGTCATCACCACGGTGCGCGGGACGACGGAATAGACGCCATTGTCGCCAGTAGCGGTGCCGGACTTGGACGAATCCACCACCACATTGCCGCTGGCGGTCACCTTGTCGGCCTTGCCGTTGACGGTGGTGAGCTTCACCATATTGGCGCGCAGTTTCATGTCGCCCTGAACGATCACCACATTGCCGGTATAAGTGCCCGACCTGGCATTGAGATCGGCCTGGAAACTGTCCGAGGAGATGCTGATGGGCGCGCTGCTGTCATGCGAAGCCGGTTTGGCGGCGGGCGCTGCCTGAACGGCGGCCGGCAACAGCACCGCGGCAACAAGGATCAGGGCCTGCTTCATTTTTTTGCTCCCAATATCGTCATTTGCACATGCCCGCTCAGAGTAAGAACGTTGGTGGCACGGTCGGCATGAAATCCGTCCGCCCGCAACGTGCCTTGCGGCCCTTGCCCGGTTACCGTCTCGTGCCCGTGAATGATGCTTTGCTTGAGATTGGCGGAGGCGCTGCGCGAATGCAGCTCATAGCCGGTGGCGGTGAAGACATCGATCCCGCCGCCAAGTTCCAACTGCCCGGTTCCCATGTCCACCATGCCGCTCTTGGCCCGCGCATTGATCCAGTTTTGATTTTCCAGACTGAGATCGGCTTCCAGATTCTTCAGACTTGCCTTTTTGACATTGTGGGCGTCCTGCACCGCGGAGTCGGCGGTGATGACAAACGGGTTACCATTGGCGTCGGCGCCGGCAAGCCGGGGCTTGACCATGGTAAGATCATTTTCGATCCGGCCCAACCGCTCATACGACATTTGCAGCTTGTGCGGCATGCGCTGAACAAAGAAGAAGGCGAGCACCGCGGCGATGATCAGGAAGGCGCCCAGCGATAGGATGCGCTTCATCAAGATCACAAAGCGGGAATAACGCAGCGCATCGCCGGTGGTGGTGCGCACGCGCGCCGACCAATCGTAACCGGGAATGCGGGGCGCCCTGTTCACAAGCCCCCCGTCATGCCAAGCCCGCGCGCAGACAGTCATGGATGTGGATCACGCCCAGCGGCACAGGCGAGCCTTCGGCCAGCACGAACAATTGCGTGATCTGCATGTCCGTCATCAGCGCCAAGGCTTCGGCGGCCAGC
Source organism: Rhizomicrobium sp. (assembly GCA_035281345.1). Taxonomy (GTDB): domain Bacteria; phylum Pseudomonadota; class Alphaproteobacteria; order Micropepsales; family Micropepsaceae; genus Rhizomicrobium. The sequence goes on from DATEEB010000180.1 coordinate 6,279, forward strand.
TGATCGGGCCGGGCGATCTTGGGGCCCGCCGTCATCACCTCAGCCGCTTTGCGGTTCTCAATGCCTTCGGCATGGCGGCGGATATCGCCATCGGTGACAATGCCGATCAGCCCGCCTGCCGCATCCACAATGCCGACACAGCCAAGCCGCCCCGACGCCATGGTCAAAAGGACGTCGCGCATGCCGGCCGTCTCGCGCGCCAGCGGCACGCCGTCGCCCTGGTGCATCAGATCGGACACCCGGATCAGGGCGCGGCCCAAGGAACCACCGGGATGAAAGTCGCGGTACTGGTCCGGCGAAAACCCCTTGCGCTCCATCAGCGCCACGGCCAGCGCATCGCCCAAAGACAACATCATGGTGGTGGAGGTGGTGGGCGCCAGCCCCATCGGGCAGGCTTCCGGCGCCTGCGGCAAAACCAGTTTTACATCGGCGGCCTTGATCAAGGTGGAGTCGGGATGGGCGCCGATCGCAACAATGGGAATGCGGTGCCGCTTGGCATAGGTGATGAGATCCGACAATTCCGCCGTCTCGCCGCCCCAGGACAAAAGCAGCAGCAGGTCCTGGCGGGTGATGGCGCCCATATCGCCATGACTGGCTTCGGCGGGATGGACGAAATAGGCTGGCGTGCCGGTGGAAGACAGGGTGGCGGCAATCTTGCGGGCGACATGGCCGGACTTGCCCATGCCGCTGACAATCACCCGGCCGGGCACCCGGCCGGGTTTCTGATGGTCCTGCGCGGCCAGCATCAATCCCACCGCCCGGGTGAAATCGCCGTCCAGACTATCCGCCAAAGCGCTCAGCGCTTGGCTGGCCATGGTCAGCACCCGGCGGGCAGCCGCCAAGTCGGCGGCGGCTGTATCACCCCTTACGGGCGCGCGTGTGGCCTGAGAAGGTCCCATTTAAACCCTTAATTAGAAACATTATTCCGGCGAAATCCGCCTTTTGCCCCACAGGTTACGGCGGCGTTAAGCGAATTTCGTGCCAAGTTTCGCGCGAAATGGAGGCAACCGCAAGGCAGGGGCTGTAGCTGCCAGGCCGCTCGCCCAACTCGCGGCATTAGCTCACTTTCGCGGGTCCACTGGCGCGGGTCCACTGGACCCGCTCACGCGCTCCGCGCGACGTTCGCTAATGGGCGAAAATGTCGACCTCTTCCCAGCCGGCAAGGTCTAGCCCCGCGCGGGCGGGCAGGAAATCAAAACAGGCCTGGGCCAGCTGGGTGCGTCCCTCGCGCGCCAGCATGGCATCCAGCGCGGTCTTGAGTTGATGCAGATGGGCGACGTCATTGGCGGCATAGGACAATTGCCGCTCGCTCAATTCCTTGGCGCCCCAGTCCGAAGATTGCTGCTCCTTGGACAGATCGACATTGAGCAATTCGCGCACCAGATCTTTCAAGCCATGCTTGTCCGTGTACGTCCGAACCAGCTTGGAGGCGATCTTGGTGCAATAGACCGGCTTGCACTCGATCTCCAGATAGTGCCGGAACATGGCAATATCGAAGCGGGCGAAATGGAACAGCTTGGTGACCTTGGGATCGGCCAGAAGGCGTTTGAGATGGGGCGCGCCATATTGGCCGGCGGCGAACTGCACCATATGGCAGACCCCATCCCCGGCGGATAATTGCGCCAGACAGAGCCGATCGCGTTGGGGATTGAGGCCTAGGGTTTCGGTGTCGATGGCGACCAGGGGGCCCAAGTCCAGCCCGGCCGGCAAATCGCCTTGATGCAGCTTGATCTTCATGGCGCTCCAATAGCGCAGAGGCGCGTTAATTAATAGAGTAAGCCCATGCAACCATGGACGGAACGGTTGAGAAAACAGCAGAGGCCCGGCGTCCTGCTGTCGGTCCTGCTGCACGGCCTTCTGCTGCTGGCGTCCCTTTGGTATCTGGGTCAGCGGCCGGTCCTGACCCCAACCCAATTCCATGCCCTGCCGGTGGATCTGGTGATCGGCGCCAGCATCGGCGATGGCGCCCTGCCCGCCGCCCGGCTTCGGATCGCGCCGCCGCGCCCGCAAAGCGCGCCGCGTCCCGCGGGCACAAACCCCGCCGGGATCACCCAGCCGCAGGATGAACTTTCCGCCAAGCTGCGCGCCCTGGCGCAATGGAAAAGCACGGACACTGGGCCGCCCAATGCCGACACCAGCGCCGGGCCCAGCGGCGCGAGCGGCGATGAAGGCGACGGCAACTATGCGCTGAAGGACTTCATCCGCGCTCAAATTCTGCGCCGCTGGCTGCCGGACTTGTCCATACCGGGCGCGCGCGACATGCCGGTCCTGGTGCGGATACGCTTGCTCAAAAACGGCGTGATCGACGATGTGGCTATCGTGGATCAGGAACGCTTTTATCTGGACCGGGCGTTCCGCGACATGGCGCTGTCGGCGCGCGACGCGGCCCTGCTGGCATCGCCCATTCAGATTCCGGGAGCGCGTTATGAGAAAACCCAAACTCTGACAATCAGTTTGGACCCGAAAGCAGTGCTGCGCTGACCATGATAGTCCGCTTTTGACCCAAAGCAGACGTTCACCCAGCACTTGTCAATATCACAGCCATTCCGTCCACCGGTTACAACGCGAAAAGTCCCGAGATAGATAGGAGGAAACCCGCTCCCCAAATTTCGATCCATCAATGAAGCTGTTACTGGTGTTCAACCATGGGAGAAGCCGCTCCACTTTTCCACGGGAAATAGGCTCCTCGGTGCCCTGGAGAGTAACTCTTTCGATTTGGACACCTTCGCCCAGGTCTGTGCCGGGACTCGCCGGATCAATGGTGGTTATCGAAGTCGGGTCTTGTGCGTTCTTAAACGAGACGATGTCCGGCATCTCGGAATACTGGAGTTCAACCACCTTTCGACTTTGCTTCAGGCTCAGAATGCCGGCCGGATGTTGGGTCCAGTCAGTCCTCATGCCTAAACGGTGTAACAGAACTCCGGTGGGCCCCGACCTCCATCTGAATCCTCTCACCGTGGCGCTTCTTTGTGGGCCCTTCAGGAGCGCCAATACATAGCTCCCATTTTTAAGCGGCACGGCGGTCGCTTCACCACAAAGAACGGCGTAGCCTGAGTTACCATCCCATCCGACGCCCTCACTTACCGATACTATATTTGAGGCTGTTTTCAGCTCGCCGTGATCACGGACCGACATCGTAATTTTGTATTTGTAGGTGTAGGTCTTGCCGCAGCCCGATAGCATCAGCCCAAACGCTGCCGCGACTAAGCATGCAATTGAGTTGCGCGGGAACATTCAGTCGGTGGCCCATAAATTGCTCAGGTCGCGGCGATAATTGCCGTTGCATGCTTAGGTAATTCTTAAAGGCAGCGGACAGGCCGCTGACAAATTATCGGCTTCGCGGAACTCATTGATTAGGCGTCGCTGAATGTCCGCTTTTGGCGCAAAGCAGACATCCAAGAGCGACCTATATAACTTCAGATCGCGGTATGGTACAGACGGCTAAGGCAAATCCCGCGCCACGCGAAAGCCGGTCAGGGTGGAATAATCATGGTCC
>DATEEB010000181.1:0-6345 GCA_035281345.1 Rhizomicrobium sp.
GGACCGGTGACCGGCGAAAGCGCGGCAAGCCCGAAATAGATCGCGATCACCGCGCCCAGCGCCGCGCCGCTGGAAACCCCCAGCAAGGCAGGTTCCGCCAAGGGATTGCGGGTGAAACCCTGCAGCACCGCGCCCGAAAGCCCCAGCACGGAGCCCACGATCAAGGCCAGCACGGTGCGTGGCAAGCGGATCTCAATCACAATCAGCGAGGCCAGCGTATCTTGGGACAAAAACACCTCTTGCAGCGAGGCCGGCGGCAGCCACACCCGCCCCGCCAACAGCGAGGCGGCACTGGCCAGGATCAACAACACCACCAGCGTGAGGTTCAACCGGCTCACGGCGTCACATCCGCCAGCGCGGCCTGCAAGCGTTTGGCGGCGCGCGCGGTGTTCGGCACGCCGCAGCCATAAAGGGAGTCATAGCTGACGCGGCGTCCTTGATAACGGCGCATCAGCGCGGCCTGAAAGCTCTGATGGTCACGCAGGCTCACCATGCCGTCATAGGTGTTGGCATAGACCAGGGCATCGGGATTCTTCGCCAGCAGACTTTCGGCATCATAAAAGCCGAAACTACCGCGCTCGGCATTGCGAACGCCGATGGCGGTGAGAACAGCGTCAAACAACCCACCGGTGCCCGGCACATAGCCGCCCTCGCCCCATTGCACCACGCGCATCCCATGTTTGGGACGCTTGGCCGCGATATCGCGCAAATCGGCGTCCATACGCGCGATCAGCGCCTCGCCCCGCGCCTCTTCGCCCACCGCCTTGGCGGTCAGGCGGACCGCTTTGCGGATATCGGTGAAATTTTCCGCCAGCGGAATCTCCACCACTTTGGCACCGCTGCGCGCCAGCAAAGGCTTGAGCGCCGGCGCGGTGAAAGTATCGGTCAGGATCAGGTCGGGCCGCGCCGCCAAGATTTCCTCGGCGCTGCCGTAATTGACGCGCAGGTTTTTGGCCCCAGGCCACCAGCGGAGCGCCGCCGGCTCCTGCGCCAAAAACGTGACCGAGGCGATACGCGACGGCGCCACCAAATCCATCAAGAGCTGGTCGGTGCAGATCTTGAGCGACATGATGCGCTTGGAAGACGCGGCCGCCGCATGCCCGGCTAGGCAAAACAGCAGGACGGCCGCGACAACCAATTTGTGCATCAAAGCTCCGCCTTGATCCCCGCATAAGCGCCGATACCCGGACGCAGGAAACCGTCCGGACTCTGATAGTCGGTATCGGTGGCGTTCTCAATCCGGCCGAACAGGCTCCATTGCTCGGTCAGCCGGTAACTGGCCGCGATATCCAAGGTCACAGTGTCGGGCATGCGGTGACGGGGAATGGAGAAATCGCGATTGCCGTCAATCTGCGGCCCGACATAGAGCAGGCTGGCATTCAGGCTGAGATCGTCGGTTGCCTGCCAGTCACCGCTGACACTGACCTTGTGGCGCGGCCGGCGCAGCAGCGCCTGCTTGGTCGCCGCATTCAGCGCGTCGGTATAGGTATAGTCGGCGCGCAAGCTCAGCGTATCCATCGCTTTCCAAGCGATGAAGCTTTCCACGCCACTGGTTCGCGCCCGCCCGATATTATCCAACTGGAAGCTGGGTGCCGGACCCGACACGATCAGGTTCTTGATGTTGTTCTGAAACCAGGTGATCCCACCCGTCACCGCGCCATCCAGAAAGGATTGCTCCACACCCACATCATAGCCGAAGCTGGTTTCCGGTTTCAGATTCACATTGCCGCCAAAGGTGCCGTAAAGCTGTTGCAAGGCAGGCGCCTTGAAGCCGGTGCCCACACTGGCTTTCAGCTTGGTGCCAGTGTCTTCGAGCACCCAGGCGGGCGCGATCCGCCAAGTGGTCTTGTCGCCGAAGCGGCTATTGTCGTCATAGCGGATCGAAGCGCTGCTGTAGAGACCAAGGCCGAAATCCGACTGCAGCTCGGCATAACCGGCATTGGTGGTGATGCCCCGGGACAAGGTGGACGGAAAGCCGAAGGAGAGACCCGGATGCAACGCATCGCGCGCCGTCTCCGCGCCCAATACCACCGTCTGACCGTCCATCACCTTCACATTGCCCTGCCAGTCCAGCTTGATGCGATCGCCGATGGCACGGCTGTCGCCGTTGTCAGGATCCTGGGTGGCCGTGATGGTGCTACCGTAAGCCACGCCCAGTGTCTGATCCAGACGCCCATCCCACAAAACCAGATGCGCGGTGGCGCGCGACTGATACTGAATGGAGGAGATACGCGTGCGGGTGGGCGACGGGAAAGACGCGAAGGTGATGAAATTGAAGGCGTCGCCGGTGATCTTGCCCAGGCTATTCAGATAGCGCCCGGTAAAGCCCAAATCGAAATTCTCCGTCACGTCATAGCTCAGCTTTGCCGTGGCGGTGACATTGTCGTAAAAATCGTCGTTGCGGCGCTGGCCCGGCGGCAAAAGATTGAGCGGCGTGACCGGCGTGGCGCCGGAATGGAAATGCTGCAAGGTCACCGCATAGCGGAAATCGCCTTCCGAACCGGAGACGGAACCGCGCTGGTTGAAGGTGTCGAAGCTGCCGCCTTCCATATCGGCGGTGATTTTCATCGGCCCCTCGCCCGCTTTGGTGAGGATATTGACCACCCCGCCAATGGCGTCGGAACCGTACAGCGCGCCTTGCGGCCCGCGCAGCACTTCCACTTTGGCGATATCGCCGGCCAAGAGCTTGGAAATATCCGCCGCGCCGCTGGGGGTGGAAGGATCGGCGATCTCGATGCCGTCCAGCAGCACCTTAGTATGATTGGAATTGGTGCCCCGCAGGAACAGCGAGGTCTGGCCGCCCGCGCCGCCGGTCTGCACGATGTTCAGCCCCGGCACGTCTCGCAGCACATCGGGCAGCGAACGCTGCTGGCGCTTTTCGATTGTGGCGGCGGTGATCACCGTCACGCTGCTGGCGACTTGCGCCACCGGCGTGGGAATGCGCGTGGCGCTCACCACCACGCTCTCATCCTCCAGAGGCAAGGGTGCCGCCCAGACCGGCGCGGTCAGAGCGACAAGGGCGGCGGAAGTCAAAAGAAAAGATTTCATCAAACGTCTCCTGGCTTTCGGAAACGCGCACGGTATTGTCAAAGGGTTTTTGGCCCCCGCGCGCGACTTCCAACTTTGTCGCCGCTGCGGTTTACCCCGCTGCACCCCGCCATCCCCGGCAGGCTACAAGACGACGGCGCAAGGCAGGTTTCCTGGCTAGCCGGATCAATGCCTCCACCCGTCTTCCCAAAGCCTTGCGGCTCCAGTGACTTTTTAAGAAGGCGGTCCGGCTCACGCCTTACGCCTCTGGGTGAAAACTCACCGGCGACAGTTGCGGGGGCAGCCACAGTTTTCCTGCGTTCCCTACACCTTGCACCTGCGCGGCTTATGATGCCGCCACGCCGCGCCGTCAAGCCGCATTCTAAGACCGCCCCACCTGACAGACGCGTCCCGCTTGCGCTAGGCTCCGCCACCCCATCTCATAAGGAGTGCCCCATGCCCCTGGCCATCAACGAAACCGCGCCCGATTTCACCGCCGACTCCACCGAAGGCAAGCTGCATTTCTACGACTGGGCGGGCGACAGCTGGGTGTTGTTCTTCTCCCATCCCAAGGATTTCACGCCGGTCTGCACCACCGAACTGGGCGCGGTCGCCAAGCTGAAACCGGAATTCGACAAGCGCGGCGTCAAGGTGCTGGGCCTGTCGGTGGACCCGGTGGACAATCACGACAAATGGGCCGCCGACATTCTGGAAACCCAGGGCATGGGTCCGAACTTCCCCATGATCGGCGACACCGATCTCAAAGTGTCCAAGCTCTACGGCATGCTGCCCGCCGATGCGCCCGGCACCTCCGAGAACCGCACGCCCGCCGACAATGCCACGGTGCGCAATGTCTTCATCATCGGCCCCGACAAAAAGATCAAGCTACTGCTGGTCTATCCCATGACGACAGGGCGCAACTTCGCCGAGATATTGCGCGTCATCGACTCCATGCAATTGACCGCCAAACATAAGGTCGCGACACCCGCCGACTGGAAACAAGGCGGCGATGTGATCATCACCGGCGCGGTCACCAATGACGATGCCGCCAAGCTGTTCCCCGGCTACAAGACGCATAAGCCTTATTTGCGGACCACGCCGCAGCCAAAATAGCGCCACGTGCTAATCCGGCAGGAAAACCATCACTGCCGGCGCGCCCACCGCCAGAAACTTTCCGGCGAATTTCGGCACGCCATGGACGTTAAGGCGGAAGGTGGTGAGATTGTCGGCGCGCTGGTTCATGGAATAGAGAAACTTGCCGGTGGGATCCAGCGTCAGGCTGCGCGGAATGGTGCCTTCGGTGTGGGTGTTGGCGATGCGCTTGATGCTGCCGTCCGTGCCCACTGTGAAGGTGGCAATGGAGTCATGATTGCGGTTGGCGGCATAAAGATGCTTGCCGCTTGCATCGATCAGAATTTCCGAGGTGGTGTTGGCGCCTTGGTAGCCGTCCGGCAGGGTGGAAATGGCGGCGCCTTTGGGCGCGAGCTTTCCGTCCGCAAAGCCATAGACCTGCACACGGGAATTCTGCTCCTGAAGCTGGTACAGGGTTTTTCCGTCCGGCGAAAAGACAAAATGGCGCGGCGCCGCCCCGGCCAGCGACTTGGTGACCGACACTTCCTTCAGCTTGCCGGTGATCTGATCCAGCCGCCAGACAAAGATCTGATCGCGTCCCGCATCAGCGCCCAGCACATACTGGCCGCTGGGATCTGGCAGGATCATATGCCCGTGGCTGCCGTGCGGCTCCTTGCTGCCCGCCATGCCCACCGGCCGGTCGGAAGCCTGATAGACGCCCATCGGCCCGACGGGTTTCACCACATCGGTAATCTCCCCCAAGCTGCCATCGAAATTGATGCGGATCACACTGAAGGAGCCGCCGGTATAGTTCGCCACCAACAAGAATCTGCCCGACGGATGGATACTGACATGGCAAGGAATAGGACCGCCCGCGTCCACCACATTGATCTGCTTGAGCGCGCCGCTCTTCCTGTCCACCGCGAAAGCGGTGACGGCGCCGTTCTTGTCGGGGCCATGGCTGGCCACTTCATTCACGGCATAAAGAAACCTGTGATCGGCCGACAAAACGATCCAGGACGGCGACAGGGTCTTGGCCACCAGTTTGAGATTGGAGGGCGCGCCCGTCGCCCCGTCTATGTCCGCCAGATAAATGCCTTGGCCATTGTTGCCGGCGGAACGCGGCTCGGCGGGATCGGGCGTATAGGTGCCGATATAGGCGCGCGCGGCATGGGCGGCGGGGGCGGAACCCAAAAAAGCGGCCATCGCGGTCACGGCTATGATGGTGCGAAATGTCATGCGTCTCTCCCTCTTTGCGATGGGCGCAATGCTCACCCTTATTCTTCTCAATCGGGGCGCAAGTCCTAGCATGCCCGTAAAGCCGCCCCAAGCCGGGCCGCCGCCCGGATTTTGTCAAATACGCATGCGGCTAGATCATGGCTCCAAGATTGTTGGCCCAATGCGCGCTGACGGCTGGCCAGAGGCTCCCGCTGCGCGAGCGGAGCCAACCGCAAACCAGCCCCAGCAGAAAGACGGAGGCGACAACAACCGCATCGATCGGCATTGAAAGAAGTATCCATCCGGGAATATGGATCGCCAGAAACAGAGCCGCCGATACGATGATTGCGATGGGCGTGGAAAGACATTCTGCCAACCGTGTCTGGACCACACCGCGGAAGATCACCTCTTCAACCAAGACGCCGACAACGCTCCAAAGATATCCGCCAACAGATAGCGTTCGCAGACCATCACCGGCCCCACCGATGAGTTGCACACGCAGGAGATTCCAAGCCAAGATCACCACAAAGGCAAGGACCGAAACGACGGCGATCCTGGCTGAAAGCGGTGTCAGACCCAGCCAGTCCAGTGGTCGGCGAGGTTTTTGCCACCAGACCCAAATTGCGGCGGCAAAACACCAGATGGCCGTGCGAAACCAGGGGCGCGCCTCCTCAGGCAATCCCTCAAGCCTCCATACGAAGATCACACATCCAGCCCAAACGATCCCGAAGATGGCGACAAACAAAGCCAGGTCGCCGAGCGGCGCCCCCGTGAGTGAACGCGTCTCCTGGTGACGGGACTCGTCTTGCGCTGGCGCCGGGGCGCCGAACGGAGTGTGCTTTTTGATCATCCCCGACTTAAGCCTCGGCCGCGCAGCAAGGCAACAAGCCGGTTTGGGCCGCCCCGTCGACAAACTTGGCCCTATCTTGCCGCCAGCGGAACAGGAGGCCCCGCAATGTGGCCTGTCCCTGGTTTTGAAGACACTCGGTTAGGTGTTTTTATGGAGCCGAGTGTCTTCAAAACCAGGGA
>DATEEB010000182.1:0-2975 GCA_035281345.1 Rhizomicrobium sp.
GAGGTGGTCGCAGACATCGTCATACTTGTCGAAGTCGCGGCGCATTTCGCGCATCTGGGGCGAAGGGATGGCGCTCATCTCTTCATAGAAGACGGCATAACGCAGCCGCTGCGCCTGTTCGACTTCATGATCGGTTTCGGCGAGGCGCACCTCCAGCGCTCCGGAAATGGCCAATACCGGCCATTGCTCCAGGCGCCCCTCGAAAGGTCCGGCTTCGTAGATATTGACCACGATCGTTTCCTGTTTGCGCCGGCCTAAGTCCCCACGACTCACCGGGCCTTCTGTCAGGGCTTAAACCCCTTATGCGACAGTTTGGCAATTTTAGCCTATCGGGCTGTCACAATCCAAGGCCTTGGTGAATTTTTGTGAAATTACGCAGGGTTAAGGTTGAGGGCGGCCTTTCGCGCATGGCCCCGGGATACCGCCAGGAAAAGCCCGATGGACGGCACCGCGATGGCGGCGCAGCCCAGGAAAAACAGAGCATAGGCGTTCATCAACCCGACCCGGCTGGCCAGCGCATCCACCAATACCCCCGAAAAGCCCTTAAGGAACTTTCCCGAAATGGCATAGGTGGAAGATAGAAGCGCATATTGGGTCGCCACATAGCCCAGGCTGGTCAGCGACGACATATAGGCCACCAGGCTGATCCCGGCGAAGCCCAGCGAGAAATCGTCAAATCCCATCACCAACATGAAGGCGATCAGATTGGTGCCGGTGAAGATCAGCAGGGCATTGGCGGCGACGCCCAGCCCTTGCAGCACCGCGCCCAGGATCAAGGTGCGCATCAGCCCGAGCCGAAGCGAAACCAGGCCTGCCACCACGGTTCCCAAAAAGGTTGTCCCCAATCCCACCGTGGCGCGGGAAAGACCGATGGCATCCTTGCCCATGCCCAGATCGTGGAAAAAGGGATTGATCATGGGGCCCCGCATGAAGTCCGGCAGCCGGTACAGCGTGATCGCCAGCAGCATGACGATGGCCAGTTTCCCATGTGTCTTGAAAAAGGCGATGAAGGGTCCTGCCACCGCATCGAACAGCCCGCGCACCGACCACAAAGGTTGATCGCGATTTTTTTGCGCCGCCATCTCATCGGCGCGTATCGGCTCGGGCGCGAGCAGCGTGGCCGCGATGCAGACCACCATGATGATGCCATAGATAGTGTAGGATATCGGCCAGCCAAAATGCTGCGCCGATACCAGGATCAAGGAATCGGCACAGATGATGGCGACCCGGTAGCCCAGCGTGTTGGCGGCGGTCAAAAGTCCCAATTCGGCGGAATCCGCCGCGATCTCGATCCGCCAGGCCGCCAAGGCAATATCCTGAGTGGCGGAGGCGAACGCCACCACCAGCGCGGCAGCGCCCAAAACCGCCAGACCGTAGCGCACCCCCAGAAAGGCCATGGCGAACAAGCCTGCGGCAATCACCAGTTGCGATGCCAAGAGCCAGCCCCGGCGCAAGCCCAGAAAGCGCAGCGCGGGCACCCGGTCCAGCAACGGCGCCCAGGCGAATTGCAGCGAATAGGCAAGGCCCACCCAAGAGATGAAGCCTATGGCTTTCAGGGTGGTGCCTTCATCGCGCAGCCAGAAGGCGAAGGTGTTTCCGACCAGCAAAAAGGGCAGACCGGACGAAAAGCCCAGGACCAGCATCAGACGGACGCGGGGATTGAGATAATCCTTGAGGCCAAATCGCTGCGAAGCGGTCATGCCGCGACGATATGCGAACCCTCTGAGCTAGGGAACAAGGCCAGGAAGATTTCCTCCAGCGCAGCGGGGTCCACCGGCTTGGCCAAAAAGCCGTCCATGCCCGCTTCCAGGCAAGACCGCCTGCCGGCTTCCAACACATCGGCCGTCAAGGCGATGATGGGCGTACGCTTTAGTCCCTGGCGCGCTTCGCCGGCGCGAATGGCGCGCGCGGCCTCGATGCCGTCCATGCCAGGCATATGGATGTCGGTCAAAAGCAGATCATACTGGCCCCCCAGCACCGCCAGAACCGCGTCATTGCCAGTGGCCACCTCGGCGACAGTGTGCCCGCGCCGGCGCAGCAATTCGCGGATCAAAAGCATGTTGATGGGGTTGTCCTCGGCCAAAAGGATGTGCAGGCCGCAAGACAGGTGTGCATCTGGACCCCAATAGGAACTGAATGCCATCGTTTGCGCGTCCGCCGTTGCGTCCGGGTTGATCAAAGAAACCGGCGCCGCCGCCATGTCCTCGGACGCGGTTGGGGCGATGCCGTCGCGGCACAAAACCAACTGGGTGACGAGCGAGGATTGACGCACCGGCTTGACCAGATAGCCGGTAAATCCCATGCCCCGCATTTTTCCGAGGTGGCCGCGGGCGTTGGGAGTGAGCATGACAAGGGTGGGAATGGCGGTGTGTGGGTGCATCGCCAGGTCGGGCATATTGCCGGTGCCCGCATCGCTCAGGATCGCATCGGCATCTTCCAGCCGTTCCGCCAACATGCCGCCCGAGGCGAGCACTTGCAAACCAATGCCTTCGCGCAAAGCGCCATTGTGGCTCACCACCGCGACCCGCAAGCTTTGCAGCGGCGCGCAATCCTCCGCCGGGGCCGCGCCGATCATGGGCAATGTGAACCAGAAGCAGGAACCGCCCCCCGGCATCGGCTCCATACCGATTTCGCCGCCCATGGTGCTCACCAAGCGCTTGGAAATCGCCAATCCCAGCCCGGTGCCGCCAAATTTGCGGGCATGGCTGGAATCGGCCTGAACAAACTCCTTGAAGATTTCCTGGCGCTTGGCCGCAGGCACGCCCACGCCGGTGTCGCGCACTTCGATGCGCAACATGTCACCGTTCACCTTGACCTCGACGCAGACGCCGCCTCTTTCGGTGAATTTGACGGCATTGCCCATCAGATTGGTGATGATCTGGCGCAGGCGCATCTCATCGGTGCGGATCGCCAGCGGCACTTCGGGCGCCACAATGGCCGTCAGTTCCACATCCTTGGAATAACCGCGCTGACAC
>DATEEB010000183.1:0-4865 GCA_035281345.1 Rhizomicrobium sp.
ATCTCCGCCCGCGAAAAGAATGTCGGCGGCGAAGTTCTCTGTCAGGTGTTCTAAGGAGCGGCTATGTCTCGTATCGGCAAGAAACCCGTCGCGCTTCCCAAGGGCGTCACCGCCTCGGTGGAAGGTCAGACCGTCAAGGTCAAGGGTCCCAAGGGCGAACTCAGCGTCAAGCTGGTTCCCGAAGTCGCTGCTTCGGTGGACGAGCATGGCATTACCGTGAGCGCCCGCAAGGATATGGAAAAGGGACCGCAGATGTGGGGCCTGTCGCGTACCCTGGTCAACAATCTGGTGACCGGCGTCACCCAGGGTTTCACCCAGAAATTGGAAATTCAGGGCGTCGGCTATCGCGCGGCGGTGCAAGGCAAGGTGCTGAACCTGCAGCTCGGCTTCAGCCATGACGTGCCCTATGCGATCCCCGCCGGCATCACCATCGTCACCGAGAAGCCCACCATGATTTCGGTATCGGGCATCGACAAGCAGTTGGTCGGCCAAGTCGCCGCCGAGATCCGCTCTTGGCGTCCGCCGGAGCCCTATAAGGGCAAGGGCGTGCGCTATGAAGGCGAATATGTCCGCCGCAAGGAAGGCAAGAAGAAGTAAGATGACAAACGCTCTCTTTAAAAAGCGCCAGTCGCGCACCCGTCATCACCTGACCACCCATGGCACGCGTCCGCGCCTGTCCATCTTCCGCTCGGGCAAGCACATCTATGCTCAGGTGATCGACGACGCCCAAGCCGTCACGGTGGCCAGCGCTTCGACCAATGAGAAGGACGGCAAGGAAGCCAAGTCCTGGAACGTGGATGCGGCCAGCAGCGTCGGCAAGAAAATCGCGGAGCGCAGCATCGCCAAGGGCGTCAAGCAGGTGATGTTCGACCGCGGCGGCTACATCTATCATGGGCGCATCAAGGCGCTCGCAGACGCGGCCCGTGAAGGCGGTCTCGAATTTTAAGGTTCATGGCGACAGCCTCATGAATGGCTGGGTCGCTTTAGAAGGTAAGGAACGAGAATGGCACGCGAAGGACAACAGCAGCGGGACCCCAAAGAAGGCGGTGGACGCGATCGCGGCGAACGCGGCCGTGGCCGTGGCCGCGACAAGGAAGAGCGCGACAGCGATCTGATCGACAAGCTGGTGCATATCAACCGCGTCGCCAAAGTCGTGAAGGGCGGCCGCCGTTTCGGCTTCGCCGCTTTGGTGGTGGTGGGCGACGGCAATGGCCGCGTCGGTTATGGCCATGGCAAGGCCCGCGAAGTGCCGGAAGCCATTCGCAAGGCGACGGACGACGCCAAGAAATCCTTGATCCGCATTCCGCTGAAGGACGGCCGCACCATCCATCACGAAGTGCGCGGTCATCACGGCGCGGGCAAGGTTTTGGTGCGCCCGGCGCCCGCCGGTACCGGCATCATTGCTGGTGGCCCGATGCGCGCGGTGTTCGAAGCCTTGGGCGTGGGTGACGTGGTTTCCAAATCTCTGGGCACCTCCAATCCCTATAACATGGTGCGCGCCACCTTTGACGCGCTCAAGAACCAGCAAAGCCCCCGCATGGTGGCGGCCCGCCGCGGCCGTAGCGTGTCGGAAATCCTGGCTCGCCGCGAAGATTCGTCCGCGGATGCGTCCGCCTAATCCGTAAGAGAGAAAAGTCATGGCCGAGAAGAAAGCAAAAGCGGGAAAGACGGTAACGGTGCGCCAGATCCGCAGCGCCAACCGCAAGCCCGACATCCAGGCGCAGACCCTGCGCGGGCTCGGTCTGGGCAAGATCCGCCGCACGCGGACGCTGGAAGACACCCCCTCGGTTCGCGGTATGATCAACGCGGTCAAGCACCTCGTCGAAGTGGTGGAAGAAAAGTAAGTTGGGTGGCCGGGTCGCGCTTCGCTACGCTCGCTGCCCGGCCATGACAGGAGATTAAGATGAAGCTCAACCAGATTTCCAACAATCCGGGCGCCCACAAGCGCAAAGACAAGCTGGGCCGCGGTTCCTCCTCAGGCCTGGGCAAGACTTCGGGCCGCGGCGTCAAGGGCGCCAAGGCGCGTACCGGCAATCAGGTGCATGGCTTTGAAGGCGGCCAGATGCCGTTGCATATGCGCATGCCCAAGCGCGGCTTCCGCAATATCTTCGCCAAGGACTTCTCGGAAGTGAACCTCAACCGCATCCAGAAGGCGATCGACGCCAAGCGCCTGAAGGCCGGTGAAAAGATCACCGAAGAGGTGCTGCGCAAGGCCGGCTTGGCCCACAAGAGCCGTGACGGCGTGCGCCTGCTGGGCAAGGGCGCCATCACCGCCAAGATCGACATCGAGGTGGCGGGTGCGAGCGCTAGCGCCAAGGAAGCCGTCGAAAAGGCCGGCGGCAGCGTCACCACCACCTTCACCAAGAAGGTCTATAGCAACAAGAAGGGCGGACCCGGCAAGCGCCAGACGCGCCGCGCCGAATCCGCCAAAAAGCGCGAGGCGCGCAAGGCATAATTTTTGGCCATCCCGCTCGCAAGGGCGGGACGGCATCCCCATATAGGGTCGGCCCCCAGTAAGGTCAGCCCCTTGGGGGGGAAATGTCCGGCCGATGCGTATCATCGGCGTGTTTCTGGGAGCAGGGTGATGGCGTCCGCAGCCGAACAACTGGCAGCCAATTTCAACTTTGGCTCCATTTCCAAAGCCAAGGAGCTGCGTCAGCGCATCTTCTTCACCCTGGGCGCGCTGATCGTGGCGCGCATCGGCACTTATATTCCCATGCCCGGCATCGATCCGGCGGCACTGGCGCAGCAGATCCAGCAGGCCGGCGGCGGCTTGCTGGACGTGTTCAACACCCTGGCCGGCGGCGCGGTCAATCGCATGGCGATCTTCGCACTCGGCATCATGCCGTACATCTCCGCCTCCATCATCATTCAGTTGATGACGACGGTGTTTCCGGAACTGGAAGCGCTGAAGAAGGAAGGCGAGGCGGGGCGCAAAATCCTCAATCAATATACCCGCTATTTCACCGTGGTGCTGGCCATCGTCCAGGCTTACGGCATCGCGATAGGCCTGGAGCATTTCGGCGGCCAGAACCCGATCGTCATCAATCCCGGATGGTTCTTCCGCATCGGCGCGGTCATCACCCTGACCGGCGGCACCGTGCTGTTGATGTGGATCGGCGAACAGATCACCAGCCGCGGCGTCGGCAACGGTATTTCGCTGATCATCTTTGCCGGCATCGTGGCGGGCTTTCCCAGGATCATCGCCCAGACCCTGGAACAGGCCCGCACCGGCGCCTTGAGCATCCTGCAGGTCTTGTTCTTCCTGGCCGCCGCCACGGCGCTGGTCGCTTTTATCGTCTTCATGGAGAGGGCTCAGCGCCGGCTTTTCGTGACCTATCCCAAGCGCCAGGTCGGCAACAAAGTCTATGGCGGCGATTCTTCGCATTTGCCGCTGAAGCTCAATGTCTCGGGCGTCATTCCGCCGATCTTTGCCTCTTCGATCCTGCTCTTGCCGGCCACCGCCGCCACCTTCAATGCACAGACTCTGCCGGATTGGCTGCAGACCCTGGTGGCCTATCTCAGCCAAGGCCATCCGGTCTATATGCTCTCCTATGCGGCGCTGATCGTCTTCTTCGCTTTCTTCTACACCTCCATCGTCTTCAATCCGGAAGAGACGGCGGAAAATCTGAAGAAATATGGCGGTGTTTTCCCGGGCATTCGCCCCGGCAAGAAGAGCGCGCAGTTCATCGACTATACGCTCACCCGCATCACCGTGATCGGCGCCGCCTATCTGACCCTGGTCTGCCTGATCCCGGAATTCATGTTCTATGAATACAGCCTGTCCTTTGCGCTGGGCGGCACCTCGGTCCTGATCGTAGTGTCGGTCACCATGGACACGGTGGCGCAAATCCAGAGCCATCTGGTGGCGCAGCAATATGAGGGCTTGTTGAAGAAATCCAAGCTGCGAGGGGCGCGACGGTGAATCTGGTTCTGTTCGGGCCGCCGGGGGCGGGCAAGGGCACCCAATCCAAGATGCTCACCGAGAAGCGCGGCCTGCCGCAGCTTTCCACAGGCGACATGTTGCGCGCCGCCATAGAGGCGGGGACGCCGCTGGGGCTTTCGGTTAAGGCCACCATGGCCAAGGGCGAGCTGGTGTCGGACGAGACCGTGATCCGCATCATCGCCGAACGGTATGACCAGCCCGATGCCGCGAACGGGGCGGTGTTCGACGGTTTCCCGCGCACCATTGCCCAGGCCGACGCCTTGGACGCTATGCTGGCGGCGCGGGGCAAGAAGATCGACCTGGTGCTGGAACTCAAGGTAAATGACGCAGTACTGCTCTCCCGGGTCGAGGCCCGGATCAAGGCTGGCGGCGTGCTGCGCTCGGACGATACCCCGGAAACCCTGGCCCATCGGTTGGCGGTTTATTACAAGAACACGGTCCCCCTGATCGATTTTTACCGGGCCCAAGGCAAACTTAAGACGGTGGACGGCATGGCCCCGGTCGAGGCCGTGACAGCTGAGATCGCCAAGATCCTGGACGGTATCCCGGCTTAAAGACGCGGTGCGACAATAAATCCCGGTCAGCAGTTGACGGCAGGGGGGCTATTCCTATAATCCGCGCCCTCGCGGCAGTTTTCCTGTCATTTCTGCGGTTTAGGGGCCTTTTTGCGGTGCGCCCGGGCTTCGGGTTGGCCGGTTTTTGAATGCGTCAAGTTTTATTAACAAGTTCAATGGCTTAAAAGCCTTCGGAGACACTCAGTGGCACGTATCGCCGGCGTCAATATCCCGACCCAGAAGCGAGTCGAAATCGGCCTTCGCTATATTCATGGCATCGGGCCCCATACCGCCCGCCAGATCATCACCCAGTTGGGGATCGATCCCGCCCGCCGGGTCAGCGATCTGACCGAATCCGAGGTCAT
>DATEEB010000184.1:0-13830 GCA_035281345.1 Rhizomicrobium sp.
CTTGAATGGCCAAGCAAGTTTATTGGCTGAGCGAGGCTGAATGGCGGCGGATCGAGCCACTTTTACCCAAGGGGCGCAAAGGAGCTCACCGGGTCGATGACCGGCGAGTGATCAGCGGCATTGTTCACATGCTGAAGATCGGGGCGCGTTGGCGCGATTGCCCAGAAGTCTATGGCCCTTACACCACGATCTATAATCGCTTTAACCGCTGGAGCCGCCAGGGGATTTGGACGGATATCTTCTATGCCTTGACCGGCTCGACTGGCATGTATGGCTCGATGTCGCTGGACTCCACCTACGTCAAAGCACACCGCTCGGCAGCCGGCGCAAAAGGGGGACCTTCAACAACGCCATTGGCCGCTCGCGTGGCGGGCAAACGACCAAAATCCATGCACTGACAGACGAGATCGGCAGACCGCTGGCCTTGCTGGTCACCCCGGGCAACACCCACGATCTGGTCGGCGCCCGCAGCCTGATTGGCATGGTTGCGCATCCGCGCCGTCTGCTAGCCGACAGAGCTTATGATGCAAATAGCCTGCGCGCCGAGCTCGCTCAGCGCCGGATCAAGGCCGTTATCCCGCCCAATCCGACACGCAAACATCCCCATCGCTACGACAAAGCCGCCTACAAGGGCCGAAATGTCATCGAGCGCATGTTCTGCCGACTTAAGGACTTCCGTCGCATCGCAACCCGATACGATAAGCTGGCACGCAACTTCCTATCAGCCGTTCTGCTCGCTGCCGCCATCACATGGTGGGCTAATTGAGTCCGGACCCTAGTTCCTTACGAATTTCCTCGCGGCGATCCATGGCAGTCAATACATCGCAAGCCGCGCCCTCAATAAATACGGGTGGGATCAATGACGGGGCGGATCGCCAGATCCTGGAGCACTATAGCCCACGAAACGGGAAGGTTGCTCCTGTCACCCTATTCTCCTTGGCGCGAACAAAAATTTAAGGATCAACTACCCTGGCGGCCTGCCAGCAAGCCCAAATCGCGACAGATGGAAATAATCCGCTGTTGGGTGTCTTCGGGAAGACCACCCCCTCCTCCCCGGCAAAACCCTTCCGGGTCACCCGTGTTTTTGATCGCCCTGCGCGCTTCCTGATCGTTTCCGCGCATCAGCATCGCACCGTACATAACCGGTGCCATAGGCTCGTCCCGGTCCGGGAGAAGACATAATTGCTGCACGTCATCCGGCACCAGTTCGGAAAACTTTCCATACTCGGCGGCCTTGCCGGCAAATTCCAGGTAACCCAGGGCAATCGATTTCGCCCATTCGGCGCCCGCGTCGGCGCAGGCCGCACGCACGGCCGCCGTGCCCGCCGCGCGCTGAATGGGCCCGGGAACATAAGGAAATATGCCGGCGTAAATCTCGGACGGCAGTATGAGCACCGCCACAACAAAAACCGGCACAAACACCGCCAACGCGATCAGCCGCAGGATACGGATTTTACCCTCCCTTGAATTTCAGTCTTCAGCGATCCCTCAGCGATTCATGGGCTTGGGACCCGCCAATGAGTCGATCTGACCGAAAGCCCCTCTGAGTTCGCCGTCCTTGCGCGCATCATACAAGCCGTGCGTGCTATGGTACAGCCTGTTTCCGGTTGCGGCTTCAAGTGAAGCGGTCAGCGCCGCCAAAGAATCCATGGCGGCTTGCGGCAACGGCTTGTCTTGGTAATTGCCGATGAATGCGATGCCGATCGTGTTTGGGTTGTGACCTTTGGCGTGCGCACCCTGATAATAGATGCTGCGGCCTTCATAGATAGTGCCATCCGGTGCGATCAGATAGTGATATCCGACATCGCCATTTTTCTTGTAGCTGTCGGTTATCCCCAACAGCGCCCCGGCATCGCGGGCATAAGCCGCCAAGCCATCATGATGGCGATGAATGGCCTCCACCTCCTGGGCGGTGGACGGGTTGCCCGTATGGTGCAGGACGATTTCGCGAACGTTGCTTGGCTCCTGGCGGACAAGTTTGCTAGCCTCCGGTGCATAGCGGGCCCATTTGTCCCGCGCCACCATATTGGGAAGATCCGGCATGGGCTTTCCCGCCACGTCGCGCTTCAGCCGGTAGGCCGTCGCCGTAACCTCTTCTACTTGGGAATCCGTCCCATGGGATTTTGCCGCCCTTGCGGCCATCATCGGCGCCGGCGCGCGATCAATGCTTTGCAAAGCCGCCGCATCCAATTCCGGCGCGGCTGTACCGGCCACATTACCCCGTGCCGGTCCGCCGAAATCGATCTGCGCGATGGTTTGCGGATCAAGCAGAACACCAAGTCCGCTGCGCGCTAGGCTCCAGCCAGGCGGCTGCCAGCCGTCCAAAATCCCTTGGCGCGTTGCCCCCGCGTCCAACGGTCCCTCGCGGTGAAAGGTAAGAAGCTGGTCCGGATTGTACATCGCCCCGCTGGCCTGGAATTCACCGGTCGGATGGTCCGGGGCGGCCAGCAATTCGCCGGCGAACGTGCCTAGCCTTGCGTAAGCCGCCGGGTCGGGCAAGCCGTTCCCGGGCGCTTGGATATCCCGCATGCCATCGCCCCAATGGTTCGGCTTTTTCGGCATCTTGCCCATGAGTGTCTCCTAACCCCGACCCAGTACGGGCGCCCGCGCCGCCTCGCCCACCGCTTTCAACCGCTCGGTCTCGGCCTTGAAGGCATCAATCTCCAGCTTGCGGCTCTCGATTGCGCGGTCCTGCTGCTGCACCTGGTCTTTTGCCCTCTGCCGTCAATTCACTGGCAGCCGTCGCCACATATGTATCGCAAAGAATGTCCCAGCTGGTATGCCGAACAGCAGGAAGCTCAGACCGGGTGACAATCCAAAGCCATATTCACCGATCGCGACCGCTATCAACGTCCAGCAGATCGGTATGCCCAACACCACTGCGCCCCGTACTGCATACCGGCGCCAGCGATTGCTGCTTGGTGGAGTCTGAGGCTCCAGCGGCAGCGGCGGCTCAAACCAGGCTCCTAGCTCGATAACATCTATCAAATGTCCGATACGCAACGGGCGGCGAGAATTCTCAAAACCCAGCCGCAGAAGCCACTGCTCGGCCATCATTTCATTCTCAGCAGGAAAATACTCCGTGAAATCGAAACCTTCAAAATTGGTGCCGAATTTCTCGACGATCGGCTCCAAAACTTCGTCGGCATCATCTCCACCGATACCCAAATCATGCAAAATTCTCACATCCTCGGAAAAATTCTTTGTCCGGGATGTGTAGGGCTTCAGCAGCCGCTCTAGTTCCTTACGAATTTCCTCGCGGCGATCCATAGCAGTCAATATATCGCAAGCGGCGCTCTTAATAAATACGGGTGGGATCAATGACCGGAGTGCATTCCGGCGCATAGTAATGCTGGAGCCAATCGCTCAGCATCAGCGCTCCGCCGAGAACCGGAATGGCGCGCGCGATTGAACCGCCAACGCTGGTGGTTCCGGTAATCGGTTTGAGGCGGCGGTATATGGTTCTACCGGTGACATCACGCGCCACGCTCGATGCTCTGGAAGTGAACTTTCCGCTTTTTCCGCCCCCGCCCACACCGCCGGGTTTCGGCAATGTCGGTTCCTGGCCATTGGCCGAAGCCGCCCCAACGGCGATCTGCCCACTGGTATCCAAATTGCCCGCGCCATACGTAGTCCCATAGCCGCCACCCCTGTCGATATAGGGATGTAAGGTGCCATCTGGCATGCGGCATACCCCGTCATAGGCTCGTGCCGCCATTTGGCGAACGGCCGGCACCCTGGCCGCGTGAAGCGCGTCATTCCCCTGAGAATTCTCAATAGCCGCAATCTCCTCCGGCTCCATCAGGAAATGAAGACTGCTGACATAATCCGGCTGGACAAATCCCCCAAGCAACCCGGAAGGATTTACTGCCGGCACAGGTTCTTCTTCGGAGAACACTGGTCGCTGGAAACCCATTAGTACCTCCCGCTTACAGGCACGGCCACAATGCTGGCTATAAACCTGGTATCAATACAGCGAGATTTCCACGCTGGCGCATTTGATCGCCTGGAATTCAATCTCGGAGTCAGGAAAGCGGCTTATGTCCAGGTGCCGGTTATCCCGCCAATGCATCTAAACTTGCGCCGTGCTCACGGATTAGTCGCGAAGCGAAAGGATTTCAATCGGCTCGTCCCTGGTGTTCGTACGCACCAGATACACATGCGTCTGCAAACCGGCTGTTCCTGGTCCGCCGAACTGCCCTATCTCCATCCTTGCCGTCCAATGACCGTCTGGAGATTTGACTTCTTCTTTCTGAATGATCGCCGCATCCCTGCACCCGGACAGCAGCAATGCCAGCCCCAGCAGCCATGTTCGATGCTGCGCAAGCACCCTAAGGCCCGCGCCGCAGCTTCCCGTTTTTGTAATCGCTGTAGCCCCTGGTGATGCTTTCAACATTCTTGGCCGGGATGGAGCTGTAAGTCTGGTCCGCAGAATTGTCGTCGGTAAACTTGTACTTGCTGAAATACTTTCCATAAGTATTCGCCAAGTCAAGCGCGTCAGACAGGCTAGCGCCCCTCGCCGCGTTGTAAACACCAAACGTGTAATTTCCGTAGGCCGGAGATTCCCCGTAGCTTTGGGCATCCAGGGCATGGCCACGTTTGAACTGCGCCAAGTTCGCGGCATCATAAAGCAGCCCGCGACAAGCCAGTCCCTTGCACCGCGCGAAAGCGAGCACCGTGCAGCGGCAGGTCTTGCCCCACCACTGCACGGTTCACCGCCCAAGCCGTATGGAACTTAATAATACTCGTCGACGACGATCAGCCCCGATCCGCCATTCCCACCCGCGGTACCATCCGTGCCCGCGCTTCCACCGGCACCTCCACTACCCACCGTATAGGTGTAAGACCCGCTTGGAGAGGTGATGATCAGTTCCGCATATTCGCCCGAACCGCCACCCCAGCCACGCCAAAGGTTGTTCAACGACGTGATCGAGCTTGTGCCACTGAGCCCGCCGCCCGCGCCACCACCGCCACTATTGGCTCGGGCGTTACCACCAGCGGCATCGCCCACCGCGATTCCTCCGCCATTACCGCCGCCATTACCGGCTTGCATAAAATAGTCATTACCGTTGACGGAAATTGCCGGGTTCTGCCCAGGAGACCCGGGGATACGGACACTTGCTGCTCCGGTATCGCCGGTACCGCCTTGTCCAACACGGCCAAGAGGAGCGCCTTCGCCGCCTGCGGCATGGATGCTGTTGAAGATAGTATCTCCACCATTCGACCCTGCCGTCGGGCTGCCAGAGCCTGTGCCATTGCCGCCGCCGCCGGCACCCCACATGCGAACGCGAAGCTGACTGGCTCCTGCGGGTGTCGTATATGTTGCCGAGCTGCCGCTGGTCAAAACTTGGCGCGTGGGAATGGTTGTAGCCGCCGCATCCGTGGTGGTGATGACGACGCAATAGCCATTGCCGCCATTGCCGCCGGCACCGCCATGGAAATTCGTGCCCGTCCCGGTACCGCCGCCACCGCCGCCGCCGGCATAGCCGCCATTACCGCCTGCACCGCCATTGCCGCTCGCGGAACCGCCGCCTGAACCGCCGCCGCCGCCGCCGGAACCGCCAAAGTTATAAAAATCGCCGTTCGAACCATTGCTGCCATTGGCACCGTTACCGCTCAGATTCCCGGCGCCAGCCGCGCCGCCGCCGCCCGAATTGCTTTGAGTGCCTCCTCCGCTTTCGAATGTGTTCGATCCGCCGCCGGCAGCTCCATCGCCAACCGGCGAATTGGCGGCCGGAACACCGCCTCCGGCACCGCCACCAGCGCCACCCCAAACTGACGAGCCCCCGGCAAATCCAAAGCCGGTGCCGGTAAAGCGACAACCACCCCCCGAACCGCCGCCATATTCCGCGGCAAACCCTTTGCCATTCAGCGCACTATTCGCGCCCTGCCCGCCGGATGTATCCGTAGTTTGTTTGCCAGGTCCACCACCAGCAGCCGCAGCCGCGCTCCCCGTCGCACCGGCAGAACCCGAACCGCCACCGCCACCGCCAGAAAAAGCAGTGGCGCCACCACCACCGCCGCCGCCGAACGCCGTACCATGCGATCCAAATGTCGTGTTACCGCCGGCATTACCTGCAGTGCCCGCTGCGCCACCGCCTCCACCGGCGCCGCCCGAACCGCCAGAGCCGCCTGCGCCAATCGTCACCGTTTCGGTGGCGCTAAGAGAACCCGCCGCGAGCTGCACAATAGTCCGCGCGCCGCCGCCGCCACCCGAACCGCCGGCCGCCGCGACACCGGAAGCACGCCCCGGTCCGCCGCCGCCGCCGCCGCCAGCACCGAACAGTATCACCTTAACAAAAGCGGCATTGGCGGGCTTCGTCCATGTACCAGAGGAAGAGAAAGTCTGGATATCAATCGTCATCGGCCTCTCCTTTGAATGGCCAAACGCAATCGCACGCACACTTGATTGTGCAAGATAACCACTTTGCGCGGCCTGTTGGGTACTGAATTTAAAAACGCTGCGACGGTTCGCTAGACGTATGTGCGACGAACTATGAAACGATGATTTGTCATTACAAGAGAAAATTTGATGACGCTCATCTCAAGTCTCACGCTTTTTCTGACAACATTTCGTCTACGAAATTGTTGCGCCAATTCGAAACAGTAATCATCGCCTGCGCGCAAGTTCCACGGATGCATACAATGCTGACACTGGCTCGAATAATGTTCATGGACATTTTTTGTATCGTCACACAACGAACATGTTGTATTTGGTCACTGACAACTTGATCATAAAAACAGGCACAACACGTGCGCCGGAAATCTTAACGCCCTGCCACTTGCACTCGCGCCGTCTCACCTGCCGCCTTCATCCGCTCTGTCGCCGCCTTGAACGCATCGATCTGCAGCTTCTGATTTTCGATCGCCCGGTCCTGCTGCAACGCGCTCAATTGCTGCCCCAGCGCCGCCGCCTTCTGCTGCAAGCCGCCGATCGTCGCCACCGCCTGCTGCGCCGCCTGGCGCACCACCGGATGCTGCAACGGGCTCGACCCGTCCGCCGCCTGCAGTTGCGGCGGCAACAGCGCATGCAGCCGCCGCGTCACTTCATCGGCATCCGGCCAGTCCAGATTCTTGGCCAGCAGGTCGCCTAGCACAGGCGCCGCAGGCGGATAGGCCTGGATCATCCGCAAGATCTGGTCCGCCGTCTCCTGCCGCCGCGAGGCATAGCTGGGTCCCGAACTGACCGTCAGATCATACTTGCCACGGGAAAGATCGCAGATGCGCGTCAACGGCAGGCTGCTCACCGGATCGACCACCGGCTGCCCGTCCGGGCCCTTCACCATCAGCGCCTGGCCCAGTTGTACCGTCGAGGGCTTGTTGTCCGCCCCCAGCACCCGGATCATCCGCGCCCCCGAATACACCGTGGGGATCAGATCGATCAGAATGCGTCCGCCATGCTCGATGGCCCGTGACAGGTTATCGATAAAATGAAAGTTGGACGTATCCCCTTCCCGCTGCCGCGCGAGTATCGCCCGGCCCGATGTCTCATTGCTCCGCGCCCCCAGACTGGCGTCATACATGCCCAGGATGGACTTCATATCCTCGGCGGCATTCAGGGCCTCCTGAATAGCCCCAATCGCCCGCCCGCTGTCCAAAGGCTGGCGTTGCGGCGGTGTCTCGCCGTCATATTCGACAAAAGCGTGGTTCTGATTGTTGATCGTCGCCCATTTGCGCGCATCGCTCTTGAACGTGCCCTTGCGCCCGATGAACGGCACCCGCGGCGCCAGCGCCGTCAACTCGGTGGACGCCGTGCGCCAGTAATTCAGCATCCGCTGCGCGTCCTTGGCGTCGCGGATCAGGCTGCGGAAATGCCGCTTGCCTTCCACATTCACTTCATCACCATAGACCGGCACGATGGGAATATATTTCCCCGCCCAGTCATTCTTCTCCAGCACTTCGGCGCCGGTCAGCACCGTTTGCGTCACCTTGTGGCGTAGGGCGGTGCGCTCGCCCAGCACCACCACCCCGGCCGCGTCCAACTGCGCTTTCTGCTTGGCATAGACCTCGGTATCCAGCACCGATCCGTCCGACAGCGCCACAATGGGGCGCTTCACGCGTTCGCGCCGCCACCATTCCGCCACCAGCACGCTTTTGTCCTGCGCCCAAGGCGCCGCCAATTGGTCATAACCGGAGCCCTTCCAATTGACCGGCTCCGCGCCTTTGTATTTGGCCCGGAAGGCATCATGCCCCAAGACTTCGGTGACAAAACACTGGTTCCAGTCGGCGCTGTCGCACGCCGTGCTGAGCGGATCGCCATAGACGCTGAACGGATTGACGATCCGCTCGATGCGCAGGTCCAGGTCGAAACTGTCGTCATCGGCATAATCGGTATTGATGCGGAAATAGCCGAACCCGTTGGACACCGCGCAATCCACCGCCGTGTCATAGGCGACATCGGCCTTGGAGGTCTGCTCGATATTGCGGATCAAACCGTTATAGATTTCCGCGATTGCCGGATCGGCCACCCCGTCCACCGGATGCACCTGGATGCCGGGCCGGTTCTGCCGCGCTTCGTTCACCACCTGGCGGATAAAGGCCGGCTGGCGGTTGATGGTCAGACACGGCCGGCCGTCCTTGATGCGCTGTTGGCGCACCTGTTCGGGCCATTGCTCGCCCAGCTTGGCAAAGCGCAGATCGTCCAGCGCCTCGATCCGGCTCTCGCTCTCCGCCTCTTCGCACAACGCAAACGCGTCGCGCGCCTGCTCAAGCAGTTGCTCGTCGGTCATCAGTTTATCCATTAAGTCGGCCGCAATCAGAGCATGGCTTCGCATACTTGGGAGCGGCACTACAATTGCGGGAAATGGCACAGGCCAAACAAAGACCTGCATAGCCCACTTTTCAAAGTGGTAAGATCAGAAATGTCTCGCTTCGCACCATACCATCAGCCACAAAATTGAAGGGTAGTTGGCAAAATCGCGGTTTGACCGACTAATGCCCATGCTGGCGGCAAGCAATGCAATTACAACCAGAGTTTGGCGGTGTGTAATGGACCAACCCGTGGATCACGCCACCTTCCGCATCATACCGGGGGCGCAAAAGATCAATCCAGGTCGCATCGCCTTTTTCGTAATAGCGGCGCATAGCATACGCGATGAGATCTGCGAATTGGATCATTCGAGTGGCGCGAGAATCCACGAAAAGCGGCACTTCTGCTATATTATAAGTCTTGCCCCAGCGGTGGCCGTCCTTGCGAAAGTTTACGGCCAGCCCTTGGAGGGATGTTTCATACGACGACTTGTCGAGAATAATAATTCCGCGTTGAGTATCCCCTATTTTATGAAGCCTACCCAACATCCTATCGAAGCGATTAGCTATCGCTTCAAAGGCGTACTCCATGGGATCGCCAGGCGAATAGGCGGCTTTATGGATAGCCGCCCCAAACAGGCGAACATGGGTTGAACCTGCGAGGATGCTAAGCGCGTCCCGATAAGCTTTAATACGCTTCGGGTTATCAACCCCGCGCCATTGCTTCCGCCCTGCAAAAATGTTGACTCCTCGAAACTCTAGACTGTCCGGGTCTTGCTGCCATACCTCTTTCGCTATCGCATCGAGCGAGCGGGAAAGCCAGTGGGGCAATCGTTCAAAAACGCTGAAGCCAGCCAAAATAATGTGCTTGTCGGCAGCATTTTTGACCGACCCGGAGTCATCAAGGTATAGGAGGTGCATCTAAAAAAAGAAAAGGCGGCCGGGTGGAACACGAAGTTCCAACGAATTGCTAAGGCAATTCTCCCAACCGCTTAGTCAAGATAATGCACAATTGCGCTTTTCGCAACAACCTAATACACAAGTTATTGATATCAAACAATAAAATATCTTATCTATTGCTATTGAATTAACGCTTTTGGCGGACTCGTTATTGGGGTTTGTCTTAATCCCCGCGCCCACCGTTGACCCTAAGTTCGTACCGACTCCCGAGCCCACACGCGGCGCCCCATGTCACGCCATCCATCCATTATCCACTGCCTCGACTCGAACTTCCTCCTTCATCCGCTCCGGCTCTTCATAGGCCAGGCACATCAATCCAAACGCGTCGGCGGCATGTGAAGACCAGTCATGCTCCGGCCCCAGCCCTACGCTACGCGTTTCATCCTTCTTCTCATGATACCAGCCCAGCGCATCCCGCCCGGCTTCTGTCGTCGCCTCATTGAACCAGATACGCGGGAAAAGCCGCCGCGCCGATTCAATCCGCATCATCGCCGCGCCCTTGCCCTGGTTCTTGATCACCTGGACCTCAAAACCAGCGTCCCGGACATGATCTGCGTAGCGCTTCCCGGTGACACTGTTCTCCGCCACCCCGTCATGCGGCAAGACACACAAGGCCTGCCCCCAGCCGCGCGCCCGCAACTCGCCCACATAAAACGCCAGCACCTGCCCCACCCCTTCAATGTAATCCAACACCCGGATTTCCCGGTCCACGAACTGCGCGATCCAGATCGCCATGGCATCCGCATTGGCGCCGCTCCCGCCGATATCGAAAAACGCCCGCACCGGCAGCAACGGATCGGCCACAACCCGCCCGATACGCCGCTGCGTCTTCGCCTCCGCCAACGCACGCGCGAAATAGGCGCCGTCCAACGCCTTCGCATATCCGCCTTCCCAGATATGGTCATAGCGGTCGGCATACAGTTTCATGTCGGTCAACCGCTCATCCTCCAGCACTTTGGGAAACCACGGATTGTCCCGCCAGTTGACTTCCACCGCCACCGCGTCGCGCGGCCGCCGCACCCGAAAGAAATCGTCGATCGCATCGCCCTTGCGCCGCGGATTCCAGCTCGCCCAGATCTGGCTGTCCTTGGCGCGAATGGTCGGCCTGAGCAGCGCCAGACTGCGGTGCGACAACACCTGCGCCTCCTCGATCCAGGCGCGCTGAAATCCTTCCAGTGATTTGATGTTCTCGTTATTGGAATCCTGCAGGCCCGTGAAAATAATCGTTCCGTCGCCGGGCGTCTGAATTTGTTTCTCGAAAACGCGAAAACCGTCCGCTTCACCCAACCCCAGTTGTTTCAGCTTGGCCTCGATCAGCCGCTTGGAGGAATCCTTCAGTGATTTCTGCACCTCGCGAATGCAAACCCCCAGCAAACCGCGCTGGCACAGACACTCCTCGATCAAAAGCTCGGCAAAGAAATGCGATTTCCCCGATCCGCGCCCGCCATAGGCGCCCTTGTACCGGGCGGGTTTCAGCAGCGGCAGAAAGACCCTGGGCGTCTCAATCCGAAGTGTGCGGCCTGTCGTCTTTGCCGCTGCTGCCCTTTTCGTTGTTCGCTTCAGGGTCAACGATCACCCGTTCAATACGCCCCAAAATGGGCAACCCACCCGCCTCTCCCGCCAGAAGTTGCGCCGCCTTCCCCCACCCCCGGTCCAACAGCGCCTGCGCCGCAGAAACCCGCGCCGTGGCCGGTCCGTCCGCTTGGTTCATGATCGCCGCCAAAACCTTGATCGCGGCCTTGCTGTGCTTGCGCGCCAGCGCCTTGATCTCGGCCGCCGCCTTGGCCTTCGGCTCCATCAACCAAACCCGTGACAAAAAATCAGCGCTTCAATCCTGACGAAAAATCAATCCGCCCCACATTCCAAATTATCTGCCTGGCGTCCGATCCTTCGAAGATTCTATCTCACGTACATTTCACGCCGCCAAGCAGCGGACGTCTCTCAAATGTATAGCGGTAAAGAAACACTCTCCGGCGCGGCCGCAATTGACTCTGGCGCCACCCGCTCCCGGACACAGAATTGGATCGCCGCCACCACTTAATTGGTTTACGGCTGTTTCAGCCAAACAAAACTGACAGACAATCATAAAAAAAGCCCCGCCGGATTTTTCCGCGAGGCTTCGAAGAGAAGTGCATCAGCAGTTGCACTCACTCACCATGACGAAAACATAGCGCGCTATTTATAATCCGGTCAATCGTCCAGCCCCTGCCGCGCGCAAATTACAAGCTATCTTGATCCCGTGCTTTACCTCGGTAAAAACGCCGCCCCCACCGCCCGCGGATATCTATATATCCCTTGCAAGCCCAAGCTTTTCCCTCAGGCGGTCCGCAATATCCCCTGGGTGTTCAACAAATCCGCCGGGAGAAATCTTTACCGCTTTTCCATCCTTGAGATAAAAAACAAGATTGGTCATATGCGGAGGCCATGGCGATCTTGTCCCATAGATGGGCTCCCGAACCACATCAACGCCCTTCACATCACCGGCAGGCACGTCCAGCAACGCCTTGTCCGCACACGTCAAGCGGCCATCTTCAAGCCAGATCGCCTCTCCATGATTGTCGATCGCAGTACGGATCGTTCTGAACATCAGGATAAAAAGAATTGCCATGCATCCAACAAAAGTCACGGCGTCGTCAATACGGAACATGTGCATGACCCAGTCATCGGTCTTTCCGGTTAACAGAACATGGCCACACATGATCACACCCAGAACGGTCATGACCAGCAAGCCGACAGCGCCCGATGCAATCCTTGATCTCGAAAAATGCGCGACCACTTCGCGCTGCCCATTTGCCTTGCCCATCCCCAGCCCACAGCCAATCTACAAAACCGCCACTCTATTAAGGCACCATCAGTCGCGGATCATAATACGGATTATGGATCATGTACTTGTTATATCTGCTGCCTATAGGTTCTAGAACAGTCTCGCCAAGTTCCTGATTGCTCATACGCCCATGCGCCCAATCCGGTACAAAACCTCCAACAAAACCGCCACCGATGCCACCGAAGACAGTGCCATATGGTATATTGATACGGGAGCCAATTGCGGCTCCTAGAGCCCCCCCCAATGTTGCCGCGCCCCAGTCAACGCCTGTTTTAATGGCTGCCCCGGAATAGGTTGGCAAAGCCGGCGCTCCTTTTTCTATTTCGCTGGCCGCTGCAAAACCGTTTCCTAGGCCGTCTGCGAATGTTCCAACGGGGCCGCTGTATTTTTTCAGAAGTCTTGGTCCTTCCGCCCCGAAGTGCAGGCCGAGAATTTCATTTTGATCGTTCCACCGATCAATACCCGTCGAGAAAAACTCCGCCGCCTTGGAAGCCCGCTCGTATTTCTCTCCGGGCTCAGGTTGCGTACCCGGCGGTCGCGGCGCGGGTGCTGACAGATTGAGCCCTGAAGAATTCCAGTCCGGCGGTGCCAGAGAAACACGATCCAGGCTCGAGACATATCTAGCCGCCTCGCCATTTTTTGCAGCAAGACTCTTTTGATCATACTTGGCCGCTTCATCATAAACATATTGCGGCAGCCCAGGGACGGCCGCGATATCCCTAGGCTCCATCAGCAGATGAAGACTGCTCCCTGTATTCGAATCCGGTACTCCCGCCAGCAGTCCACCAAGGTTGGGCCGGGAAGAAACAATGTCCTCGGCGTCCTGCGGCCAGCGCGGCATCTCGAAATTTCTCATATGTTCCCTTTAGGTCACGCAGCAAGACGGGCCGTGTCCTGAATACAAACGCCGTCCAACCGTCGAAATGAAAATCGGCACAAAAAAGCCCCGCCGGACATTTCCGCGAGGCTTGGCGGTTGGCGTCACCGACAATCCGTCAGCCGCACTCACTCACCATGGCAAAAGCAATGCCTCGATTTTAAAACCCAGGCAAGTACCGCAGCCGCCCGGCGTGCAAATTACAAGCTTCCTTGATTCACCGCCGCACCGCGGGGCGGCATCGATGCTTGCGGACCGGCGCTCATGTCACGCCGGCCAGATAAAACAACATCCCGGCAAGGCAGCTCCCCGCCAGCACGAACACCACGCCAACTCCAAACCGAAAGATCGCCACCATCGCCGCCAGTGCGATGATCAAGGCAGGCCAATGAACCGACCCCAAAACCGGCAGGCTGAACGG
>DATEEB010000185.1:0-2984 GCA_035281345.1 Rhizomicrobium sp.
CCTATGGCCCCCCGGATCCCTATTGGGGCTACTATCGCCGCGGCTTTGGCTATTGGGGCGGTTGGGGCTTTGCCTATGACCCGATGGTGGATGTGGTCGTGCGCACCAACTACGAAGCCTATGCCGAGATCGTGCTGCTGACGCCGGAGCAAGCCGCAAAGGAGCCGAGGGCTTTGAATGCGGGTGAGGTGATCACGCGGATTGGGCCTGACGCGGCGCCGAAGCAAACTCCCGCTTAACGTGCTCTAGGATTTGCGGAGGATAAATTCGCTATAGCCGTCGCGCGAGGCCACGCTGTCCACCGCGTGGCCTTCGCCATGGCACATGTGCGGGATGTCCACCACCGACATGGGATCGTCCGCCAGCACGATCAGGGCCTCGCCCGGGGATAAGCGCGCCAGCGCTTTTCGCGCCAGCAAGGCCGGCAAAGGGCATTTCAAGCCGCGCAAGTCCAAGATCTCGTCCATCGCCTCATCTTGATTAGAACAGGTGCCCGGCTCAAGCTCGCGAATCGGGAGATACGCTTTGGGTTTTTGGGGCGCGATCAGGCGCGAATATATCTACCTTACCAGCATCGCGCGCACCCTATGGCTGCTGCGCCTGGTCAAGCCTGATGCGACCCGCAGCATCGTGGACATCGTCGAGGAGCAAGCGCGCAAGCGGCCCGGCAATGTGGCGATCTTTTATCTGGGCCAGCGCTGGACCTATGCCGAAATGAATGCGCGCGCCAACCGTTACGCCCATTGGGCGCTGTCGCAGGGAATTGGCCGCGGCGATTGTGTGGCGCTGTTGATGGAAAACCGGCCGGACTATATCTGCGCCTGGCTGGGTCTGTTCAAAGCCGGCGCCCAGGTGGCGCTGATCAACACCAATCTCATGGGCGCGGCGCTGGCCCATTCCATCGCCATCTCCGGCGCCAAGCACGCCATTGTGGGCGCGGAATTGGCAGAGAATTTCGGTGCCGCGCCGTTCGAGACCGCGCCGGCATTGTGGATAGAGGGGGACGGCGGAAACCTCACAGAGGCGCTGGCGCAAGCCTGGGATGCGCCGCCCGGCCATCAAGCGCGCGCAGGTATCACCCTGAAGGAGCGCGCCTTTCTGATCTATACCTCCGGCACCACGGGGCTGCCCAAGGCGGCCAATTTCAGCCATATGCGCATGCTGTTCATGATGAGCGGTTTTGTCGGGGCCTTATGGCCGCGCGAGAGCGACCGGATTTACGATCCCTTGCCGCTCTATCATTCCACCGGTGGGGTCTGTGCGGTGGGCATGGCGTTTTTTTCCGGCGGATCGCTGATCCTGAAGCGAAAATTCTCGGTCCATGAATTTTGGGGCGATATCCACCGCTATCAGGCCACCATTTTTGAATATATCGGCGAGCTGTGCCGCTATCTGCTGAACGCGCCGCCGTCCCATTTGGACCGCGGCCATAAGATACGCGCCATCACCGGCAATGGCCTTCGGCCGGAAATCTGGCGCCAGTTCCAGGAACGTTTCGCCATTCCGCGCATCGTGGAGTTTTACGGCGCCACCGAAGGCAATGTTTCGATGCTGAACTATGACGGCACGATCGGCGCGGTGGGGCGCGTGCCCGATTATCTGGAGTGGCTGTTGCCCAGCCGCATTGTGCGCTTTGACGTGGAAAAGGAAATGCCGGTGCGAGGACCGGACGGGCTGTGCGTCGAATGCCTTCCCGATGAGGTGGGCGAAGCGCTGGGCGGCATTTCCGCCCGCGCGGGCCGGGAGTTCGAGGGCTACACCGCCAAGGCCGACAGCAACAAGAAGATGCTACGCGATGTGTTCGCCAAGGGCGATGTGTGGTTTCGCACCGGCGATCTGATGCGGCGCGACGCCCATGGCTATTTCTATTTTGTCGATCGCATCGGCGACACGTTCCGCTGGAAGGGCGAGAATGTCTCCACCGGCGAGGTGGGCGAAGTGTTGGCGGCGGTGCCCGGCATCCTGGAAGCCAATGTCTTTGGCGTGACGGTGCCGGGCGTGGACGGCCGCGCCGGCATGGCATCGCTGGTGGTGAATGGCGATTTTCAGCTGGCCGCTTTGCCGGCCCGGCTCAAGGAAAGGTTGGCCTCCTATGCGCGGCCCATTTTCCTGCGCCTGTCGCCCCGCATCGATGTCACCGGCACCTTCAAGCAGCGCAAGGTGGACCTGGTGCGCGAGGGGTTCGATCCGGCCGCGATCGCCGATCCGCTCTTTTTTCTGGGCCCCGACAGCGGCCAGTATGAGCGCCTGACCCCGGAGCGCTATGCCGAGATTGTCGAAGGCCGGGTAAAACTCTAGCCAAAGTCCTTGGCCAGCACCGCACGCGTCTCCGCGCTCAATACCGCCATATGGCCATAATTCTTATGGTTCAGTCCCAGCACCACCCGCTCGTCGCCCGCGCGGAAGCGCGCGATCTGTTCTTTGCTGAGCCTGAAACGCAACCAATGCACCGATGAGGTTTTGCCGTCGGCGGTTGTGCGGTCGTCATACTCGGTGGGCGTGGCGGCGATCATATCGCCGCCGATTTCCAGGAACACCGTCTCCTCGATCCCGCCCAGGGTCAGCAGCACGGCATGGCGGCGGTTGGCGTCCTCGATTTCCAGCATCATGGTGGCGATCAACTCGTCACCTTGTGGGATCAGAGGATTGTAGGCGTCCAGCTCTCCGGCGATCTGTTCGGTGCCGCCTTTTTCAATACGCAGCATTTCCTGCACTTGCAGCCACATGGTGGCGTAGTTTTCAAAATAAAATGTGGCGAAGGGCCCCACCTCGATGCGGCGCAGCTTCTTGACCGGAATCAGGTTTGCTTTCAGCGATGCGCGTTGCTGGTCATATTCGGCGACCGGCAACACATCGGCGGGCGTGATCCTGCGCTGAGCTTCGGACATATCAGTCCTCCTTCAAACGGAAAGCGCGGGCCATGATCTGGATAGGATGTTCCGGCTCGCGCGCCGGCGTGTCGGTGTGCGCTACGATATGCACGG
>DATEEB010000186.1:0-7961 GCA_035281345.1 Rhizomicrobium sp.
CGGCAAGATGCGCGCCGATGTGGACAGTCTGGGCTTTCCCGAGAGCCAGCTGCAATATTTCGGCGGCGGCGGCGGATGCGACCAGCCGGTCAATAGCTGCGTGATGATCCGCGTCCAGCCCAAGGAAGTGGCGACGCTGGACCAGAATGACGCCGACCAGGCGGTGGTGCACGAAATCCGCGCCAAGCTGGGGCCGGACTATCAGTATCGCCGCACCGAAGTGGTGGGTCCCAGGGTTTCCAACGAACTTTTGAATGACGGCATCCTGGCCACCATTCTGGCGGTAGCGATGATCTCGATTTATGTCGCGGTGCGCTTTGAATGGCAGTATGGCGTGGGCGCGCTGATCGCCACCGGCCACGATGTGTTCGTCACGGCCGGCTTCTATTCGGTGATGGGGCTGGACTTCAACATCAACACCGTGGCCGCGCTGCTTTTGCTGGCGGGCTATTCGATCAACGACACGGTGGTGGTGTTCGACCGCATCCGCGAGAACCGGCGCAAGTACAAACGCATGTCTCTGGTGGACATGATCAATCTTTCGACCAATCAGATCGCCACCCGCACCACTTTGGTGTCGGTGGCAACCTCCTTGTCGGTCATTCCGCTGCTTTTCGGCGGCCATGTGCTGGAGAATTTCAGCATCGCCATCTTGTTCGGCATTGTGGTGGGGACTTTCTCTTCCACCTATGTCGCCTCGATGCTGTTGCTCTATATGCCGGCGGTTGGCGGCGGCAGCGCTGACACCAAGTCCGAAGAGGCTGTGGCTTAGCCGCAGTCCTTTTGCGTCGTGAGTTCGTCGCGCCATCGCTCATGCACGTTTTAGTGCACATCGCTCGGCGCTCCTGCTCACGCCGCAAAAATCCGCGCGGCGAGAACAAAGTCGATTTTAGAGCGGGAACCAGTCGCGGCGATTGCTGTAAACCTGATAATGCGCGTTCACGCCCGCGCGCAGGCCCACGCCGGTCCGCATCGGCGCCAGGGTGACGCCGTCGCTGCGCTGATAATTGATGCCCAATCCGGCCACCAAATAGAAGCTACCTTCCACGCCGGGGAAACGCTGAATCAGCCTTTCATCCTCACGCAGATTGTAAACCAGGGTGAAGCATTTGGAGGCGTTGCCGCCAACGTCAAAGCCCACCGAAGGCCCGCGCCAATAGACTTGTTTGGGTTCGCGGGTCTTGCGGATCAGCCAGCCTGAACCGTAGCGCACGCCCACCACAAAGGCGCCGGAACCCTCATCGCCCTTGATATAGGCGTCGGGCCGGCCCAGATCGCCGAACACA
Organism: Rhizomicrobium sp.; assembly: GCA_035281345.1. GTDB lineage: Bacteria > Pseudomonadota > Alphaproteobacteria > Micropepsales > Micropepsaceae > Rhizomicrobium. The sequence continues at coordinate 1,287 of DATEEB010000186.1, forward strand.
TGCTCGACGCCCTTGGCCATGGCTTCGGTGGTGATGCCGAAGAAATTCGCGCCCGCTTCGGTGATCTCATCGGCGGTGTATTGTAGATCGGTGGCGCGGGCCTTGGCCTGGGCGTTGTCGTTCTGCTGCGGATCGGCGGCATGCGCGGGCAGGATCGAGAGCAACGATCCTGTCACGGCGGGAACGGCTCCCAACGCCACCAGTCCAGAGATGAATTTCTTGCGATTCATGTCGCTTGCTCCTTCGGCTCGATCGCGCGTGCAACGCGCTAGCGAATCACTTGCCCAACCGCGCCGAATCTTTACGCGGATTGGGGCTTTTTTACATATCAAATGCGACTAGGATCGGGACAGGATGACGGACAAGCTCCCGGATATCGACCAGAAACCACCACTTTCTGCCGCGGGGTGGATCGCGCTGGCGGTCCTGGCGGGCTTGTTTTTCGCCTCGCTCTGGTATGCGGTAAAAGTCTGGAACGCGATGGCGGGCGTTGCGATGAGCGGCTGGGGCTGGCTGTTCCTCAGCCTGGGCGTGGTGGTGACGATCGGCCTGGGCGCGGGCCTGATGGCTCTGGTTTTTTACTCTTCGCGCCACAACATGGATCAATAACGCTACCTGCCGCGCGCGATAAATGGCCCGTTGCGGAATTCCGGCTTGCCGTAGAGAAACGGCGCGCCTTCCCAGGTCGTGACGCTGCCGCCCGCGGCCCGCAGTACGGCATGGCCGGCGCCGGTGTCCCATTCCATGGTCTGGCCGGCGCGGGGATAGATGTCGGCTTCGCCCGCCGCCACCAGACAGAATTTCAGCGACGAGCCGGCGTTGGTATGGCCTTTGATCGGTAGCGTCTTGAGCAATTCATCGGTTTTGGGGTCGGGATGGGACCGGCTGGAGACCGCCACCAGTCCGTCGGGCGCGGGCGCGCGCGCCGCGATGGAACGCAAGGTCCCACCCGAAAGTTCAAACGCGCCTTCGCCCACCCGGCCCACGAACAACCGCCCGATGGCGGGCGCAAGCACCACCCCGCTGACCGGCTCGCCGTCCACCACTTCGCCGATATTGACGGTGAACTCGCCGCCGCGCTTCACGAACTCCTTGGTGCCGTCCACCGGGTCCACCAAAAAGAAGCGCGATCCGGCCTGTGACACCCGGCCGGCAGCGGCTTCTTCTTCCGCCACCACCGGCACCTGCGGAAAGGTGGCGCCCAGCTCCGCCAGGATCAGCTTTTCAGCTTCTTCGTCGGCATCGGTCACCGGCGAACGGTCGGCTTTCACCCGCGTGTCACAACCGGCTTCATAGTGGCGCATCACCACCTGGCCGGCGGCCTGGGCAATGCGGACCAAAGTTTCCAGATGAGGGGACAGCGTTGCGTCCATATTAAGAATTCCTTAAGACGCGACAGCCGATTAACCAATTTCTAACCAATGGGGCCGCATTGAGTTCGTCCATGACAGAAATCGAGTTTGCCGCTTTGCTGGTCAGCCGCGTTTGCCACGACCTTGTCGGGCCTTTGGGCGCCGTGGTCAACGGCATGGAAGTGCTGGAGGACGAGCGCGACCCTGCCATGCGCGCCGATGCCATCAAACTGGTGACCATGAGCGCCGATCAGGCGCTAGCTCGCATCCAGTTTATGCGAATCGCTTTTGGCGCCGCCGGTTCGGCGGGCGCGGAGCTGGATTTGGGCGAGATCGGACGCCTGGTCGCCGGCTTGCTGGAAGGCGGCAAGGTACAACTGGTCTGGAATGTGCCCCGTCTCTATTGGGCCAAGAACTGGGCCAAGCTTTTGATGAACGCCACTTTGCTCGCGGCCGATTGTCTGCCGCGCGGCGGGGTCGTGACCGTGGAGGCTGGTCCTGACGCGCAGACGCCGTCATTCCATATCCGCGCGCAAGGCTTGAACGCCCGCCTTACCGAGGAAATGGACCGCGCCCTGAAGGGGGAGGCCTTGAATGTGGACGCCCGTCACGTCCAACCTTTCCTGGTGCACAAACTGTCGCGCAGCGTGAATGCCGCCTTGACGGTGATGCCGCTGGAAGGTGCAGTGGAGTTGATGGCCGGCGGTTGAGTCTGACACCGCGCTCCCAGAGGATATCATGAAACATTGCCTGATCGTGGACGACAGCCGCGTGGTCCGCACGGTCGTGCGCCGTATCCTGGAAGAACGTTCCTATACCGTAGCGGAGGCCGAGGACGGGATGAGCGGGCTTCGGGCTTGCCGGGAAAAGATGCCCGACCTGATCTTTCTGGACTGGAATTTGCCCAGCATGAAGGGCCTGGAATTCCTCAAGAGCGTGCGCGGCCAACAGGGCGGCGACCATCCGATCATCCTGTTCTGCACCACCGAGAGCGACCCGGCCGAGATCGCCGCCGCCATGGCGGCGGGCGCCAACGACTATGTGATGAAGCCGTTCGACGCGGAAGCGGTGCGCGCCAAACTCGAAGAGCTGGGCTTTCCCGGCTAGGTGCGCGTCAGGCCAGGGTTTTTGCGCTCAACCGTTCCAGCACTTTCAACGGTGCACGTTCAGGCTGGACCATTTCGCCAATGTCCAGGTGGAAGGTCTGCTCCAGCGCGAATTCTCCGCCCAGCGCCGCGTGCAATACCTGATCGGTAAACGCAAGCCAGCAGCAACCGGGCGGAAATTCGATTTGCTGGTGCGGGCTGTTTTGCTGGAAATCCCCATCCAGCTTGGCGGCGTCATGTAAGGACAACATCAGTTCGTCATAACGGCTGCGGCGTCCTCGCGTAACACCCAGTTTCTCATACAGCCAGGATTTTCCGGGCGGATGCGGGCCGACCTTGGGAAGGAAGGCGCGGGCGAAATCCTCGAAGGGCTGGCCGACATGCCAGCGGCGCGAACTGTGCGGTGCGACATTGGCGAAGAAACGCAGGATGCGCCGGCCCCGCATGGGACGGGACGGAAACGCATCGATATGCAACAGCCGGTCGTCATTGATCTTGGAATAATGCCGGCCCTTGACCTCAACCGGACGAAAAGACGTGCGGGCACGCTCAACATCGCGGTACGGGAGCAGATCCTGCACCAGCGCCGTGGCTTGGCTGCCGAACCGCTCCATCATCGCCGCAAGCGCCTGGGCCGCCTCGCCGGTCAGAGAACTGGCCTGCATCTTTCCGGTGGTGTGATCGAGCGAGATATTCTTGGCTTTGCCATCGGAGACGCGGGCATCCAGAAAGCGTTTTTCGTTTTCCCCCACAATAAATTTCAGGTCGGGAAAGAACAGGACTGCGCCTTGCTCCAGCGCGGTGGTGGCGCGCGCTTTCAGGGCCGCATCGAACGGCCCTTTCCAATCGCGCAAGGGCATGGTTTCAAGCATCGGTCATGGCACCATAGACCAAAGTCCGAAGATCGCGGCGCAAGCGCACCCGCCGCGCCGTATCGGCGATCACCTGAGTCATAAAGACCACCGCCATGTCTTCCTGGGGATCGACAAAAAAGGTGGTGGAGGCCATGCCGCCCCAGGCAAATTCCCCTTTGGAGCCGGGAATGCCCACCCGCACCGGGTCCAAGGTCACTGCCACACCCAAGCCAAAGCCGATGCCGCGATATCCGCTTTCATTGAAAGAATCGGCAGCGGGGGTCAACTCGGCAATTTCCTTTTCGTCCGGCAGATGATTGGCGGTCATCAAGGCCACGGTCTTGGGCGACAGGAGACGGACGCCGTCCAGCTCGCCTTTGTTCAGCAGCATCCGGCAGAAGCGCAGATAGTCCGCCGCCGTGCCTACCAGTCCGCCGCCGCCCGATTCCAGCTTGGGGGCCGCGAACCAGGCGGAGTTTGCCGGATCGTCGAACAGCTCCAGTTTGCCGTCCTTGAACGCATAGCAGGCCGTGAAACGCTCGCGCTTGCCGGTCGCCAGAAGGAAATCGGTGTCGGTCATCTTCAGGGGCGCCAGGATTTTTTCCCGCACAAAATCGGCATAAGGCCGGCCGCAGATATGCTGGACCAGATAGCCCACCACATCGGTTGCCACCGAATAGATCCAGGCCGTGCCGGGTGAATATTCCAACGGCAATTTTTCCAACTGCGCGATCATGGCGGCAAGGCCGCCTTCGCTGTCCGTTTCGGCGACGCGCAGGGCGCGATATTGGGCGTCGATCGGCGTGTGGTTGTGGAAACCATAGGTGAAACCGGCGGTGTGCCGCAGCAAGTCCAGCACCGTCATGGGGCGCAGCGGTGCGCTGCCGTCTTGAACCTTCAAGTCGGAAAAGCCCGGAATAAAGCGCGTCACCGGATCGTCCAGCGCGACCAGCCCCTCTTCCATCAGCATCAACAGCGCCACCGCCGTGACCGGCTTGGTCATGGAATAAAGCCGAAAGATCGCATCCTCTCGCATGGGCGCGGCGCGGGCTATATCCATCAGGCCAACCATACTGTGATGCGCCAGCCGGCCATGCCGCCAGATCAAGGTCTGGGCGCCCGGCAGCAAGCCCGCATCGACCTGCTGCTGCAGGAAGTGCGGGATGCGGGCCAGCCTTTGGTCGGAAAAACCCGATGGCATCGTCATGGTTTGGTTATACTAAGCCCCGCCATGAATGACATATCCAAAAACTGGCCCCAGCTGTCGCTGGAAGAGGCGCATGCGCGGCTCACCGCGCCGGGCGCGGCTTTTGAGACCATCGAAACGGTGGTGCGCGGCATTCCCATGCGTGTCTGGAAGCATTGCCCTCAAACGGCTGCCGAGGCTTTCACGCAGGCGCGCAGTCATGGCGACCGGGAGTTCCTAGTCTATCAGGACGAGCGCGTGAGCTTCGAGGGTTTTGCGCGCGCCGTCCTCAAAGTGGCGGATCTGCTGACCGGGCAGGGGCTGAAAAAGGGCGACCGGGTGGCATTGGTCATGCGCAACCTGCCGGAATGGCCGGTGGTGTTCATGGGCGCCCTTTTGGCGGGCGCCATTGTGGTGCCGCTCAATGCCTGGTGGACCGGAACGGAACTGGTCTATGGCATTTTGGATTGCGGCGCGCGTTTTGTCTTTGCCGATGCCGAACGGCTGGCGCGGCTGAAGGATCTGCCGCCTTCGGTCGAGCGGGTATTTGCTGCGCGCGCCGCCAATCCGCCCGCCAATGTTCTGGTGCTGGAGGATGTGCTCGGCGCGCCCGCCCATTGGCGCGATCTGCCGGCTGGCCGGATGCCTGATGTGACGCTGTCCCCGGAAGACGATGCGACCATCTTTTACACGTCCGGTACCACCGGCGCGCCCAAGGGCGCTTTGGGCACGCATCGCTCCCTCACCACCAATATTTTTGCCGCGCCTTTTTCCGAAGCGCGCAATCAATTGCGGCGAGCATCATCAGATGCGAAGGCTGGATCGGAGGGGAAACAAAAAACGACGTTGATCGCGGTGCCGTTCTTTCATGTCATCGGCAGTCTTTCCATTCTGCTGCCCAATATGGCGGCGGGCGGCAAGCTGGTGCTGATGCGAAAATTCGATGCCGGGGAGGCGCTGGTCCTGATCGCGCGCGAGCGGGTGACGGTGACCGGCGGCGTGCCCGCCGTGGCGCTGGCGCTGTTGGAACAGATCGGCGGTCATGACGTCTCGTCGCTGGAACTGGTCACCTTCGGCGGCGCGCCATCGCCTCACGCTTTGCCGGGGCAAATTCACCAATGCATGGGCGCCATGCCGGGGCAGGGTTGGGGCATGACGGAAACCTCGGCCACCTGCACCACCCATTCCGGCCAAGACTATCTGAACCGTCCCGCAAGCTGCGGCCCGGCGCTGCCCGTCAGCCGCCTGAAGATCGTGAAAGACGGGATCGAGCAACCGCCGGGTGGCGCCGGAGAGCTTTGGGCCTTTGGGCCCAATATCGTGAAAGCTTACTGGAACAGGCCGCAAGCGACGGCGGAACGCTTTTGCGGCGGCTGGCTGAAAACCGGCGATCTTGCGATGCTGGACGAAGAAGGCTTTTGCACCATCCTGGATCGCGCCCAGGACATGCTGATCCGAGGCGGCGAGAATATCTATTGCGTCGAGGTCGAGAATGTCCTCACCCAGCACCCGGCTGTGCTGGACGCGGCGCTGATCGGCCTGCCGCATCCGGTTTTGGGAGAGGTGCCGGCCGCCTTGGTGCAACTGCGCGCCGATGCGGCGATCGGCGAAAAAGCCTTGCAGGATTTTGCTGCGGAACGATTGGCGGCTTATAAAGTGCCGGTCCAGATGCATCTGTCGCGGCACGCCTTGCCGCGGAATGAGGGGGGCAAGCTGGTGAAAAGCGAACTGCGCCAGCTGTTCGGCGCACAGCTGCGCCCATGACCTTGCCCACGGCCTTGCATGTCACGCCGCACATCATCATTGCGGATCATGAACTGGAGGAGCGGTTCATTCGCAGCTCTGGTCCTGGCGGTCAGAATGTCAACAAAGTGTCGAGCGCCGTGCAACTGCGCTTTGACGTGCGCGCTTCGTCCAGTCTGACCCAGACGGCGCGCCAGGCGCTGCTCGCCGGCGGCAAGCTGACGCAAGACGGGGTGCTGGTGATCACCGCGCAGCGTTTCCGCGAGCAGGACAAAAATCGCGCCGACGCCCGGGCGCGGCTGGTGGAGATCGTGCGGCGGGCCGCGACGCCCAAACGGCCGCGCCGCGCCACCAAGGTGCCCAAGGCCAGCAAGCGCAAGCGGCTGGAGAACAAAAAACATCGCGCCGCGATCAAGCACGGCCGCGCCAAACCG
>DATEEB010000187.1:0-15779 GCA_035281345.1 Rhizomicrobium sp.
CACGGGCCATGTGACGCTCTACTATGACTCGCCTTGGTATGGACTGAATTTCCAGCTGCGGGCGGGCCAGTATTTGGCGGGAGACAGAGGGCTGACTTTCGCGGTGACGCGCCGCTTCTCCACCGGCGTGGAGATCGGCGCTTTCTTCACGCGGACCAACGTCTCAAGCCAGCAATTCGGCGAAGGCAGCTTCGACAAGGGCATCATCATCCGCATACCGCTGGGATGGATCGGCCCGATCGAAAGCCAAAGCCGGATCGGGCTGGATTTGCGGCCCGTGCAGCGCGATGGGGGGCAAGCCCTGATGGGAGACGCATATCTTTACGAAGCGACGCGCAATGTCAGCCAAGGCGAACTTTTGCGCCAGCAAAGCGGCATTGCGGCGGGCCGGTAGTCTATATTTCGTTTTCAGAAAAACATGCTAAAACAAAAGCGTGAGAGCGGCGCTAGCCGCTGGACGGAGTTTCGGCATGACAAAGATGAAGGCGAAAGAAGAGTTTGACGCGCCGACTACCGTCATCGCGGACTATCTGCGCAAGACCATTTCAATCTCTTATCTCATGGGACTGGTCTGGGCCGGCAGGCTTATCGTGGCTGCCGCAGCTGCCCTGGGTTTTTTTTACGGCATCTATGCCGTGTATCATGCCGGCCCTTCGTATACCGCCACCATGCGGGTATCGCCGGCGGCGAGCGATTCTAGCTTGGGAGAAGCCGCCGGCATGGGCGGTCTTCTGGCCGGCCTCAACGGCGGCACCGGAGCGACGCAGGTGCCTAGATTCATTCAGTTCACCTACGCGCTGGGTTCTGTCGAAGTGGCACAGGCGCTGGACCGAAAGTATGACCTTTTGTGCCGTATCTATAGCGGCGATTGCGACCCGGTCACACATCGGTGGAAAACGCGCACCGGTTTAAAGGAATGGCTTACCGGTCTTGCGGCACGCCTCAGCGGTCTTCCCGATCCCAATGTCGGGCCACGCACGGCCATCGACTTGGCCAGCTATATCGCCAGCCAAGTTATCGTCACCCAACTCAAAAAGACCGACTCCGTAATTGCCCTTACCTATGTCAATCGCAACCCAGACTTCGCTGCGCGGTTCCTGTCTGAGGTTGTGGAAACCACCGACGACTATGTGCGGACACAGAGCCGCGAAACCCAGCGTCGTTATGTAGAGTATCTCAGCAAGAGCGCAGCGAAGGCAACCAATGTCGAACAGCGGCAGGCGATTGATGCCGTGTTGCTGCAGGAAGAGCGCCAACTCATGATGACGGAAGTCGATGTTCCGTACGCGGCTAGAATTCTGGACGGGCCAACCGTGACTCCTGTCAACAATGCTCTAAAGAAAATCGCAACCTGCGCCATTCTCGGCTTGTTTCTGGGCCTGCTTGTTGCGCTGTCGCGCGATTTTCTTCCGCGCAAGTGGCGCATCTGGTGAGCGGCGTCAGAGCTGCGCTCGACCGGCGCTTCGCCATCGAGGAATACCTCGTCTGGTCGACCGTAATTGCCCTTCTCATGTGGGTTCCTATTAAAACACCGGCTTTCCAGTCCGGCTATATCGTCGTTATCCTCAATTCCTTAGCACTGTTGACGATTGACGGATTGACCATCCATCGCAACCACCTCCTTGCCATCCTGCTGTTGGCGATATTTGGCGTGATCGGTACTCGGCTTTCCGGGACTCCGCTCAACGTCCCAGCTTCGCAGATACTCGGAATCAGCGTGACATCGGTCTATTTCTTCAGCGCACTTACGAACTTTGGGCTACCGCTATCGCGCTGGATGGAGTTGTACACGCGGGCTGCCTTTGCCCTGGCGATTTTCGCGTTGATAGCCTGGCCGGCGATTGGCATGTATACCGGTGATTGGCGGCTTCGCGCCGTTTATAGCGAGCCCTCCTTTTATATCTATGTGACGCTGCCGGCGGTGGGTTTTTGCGTCAACCGCTTTATTCACGAACGGCGCTACGGCCCTGAAGTTTTGATTTTTTTGCTAAGCTATATACTCGCGGACTCCGCCCTGGGCTTCCTTGGCTTGATGCTGGTAGCGCTCTTTTCCTATGCGCCGCGCCTTAAAGGATGGAAGATGCTGGCTGGCGGCGCCCTTTTCGCGGCGCTTTGTGGCGGCCTATATTTCGCGAGCGCCAATTTCCAGCTTCGGGCGCGTGATACCGCCGTTGCTCTTGTAACACAGAATCTTTCTGGCACGAGCCCCAGCACGTTTGCCTTATTGTCAAATGCCTATGTTGCCAGCCAGAGTTTTCTGGAGCACCCCCTGACCGGCATCGGCATTGGCGGATTTGCGCGCGCCTACGACAAATATGTCAGCGAGATCACCGGTACGAATCTCACCGATCTTTTTAACATGCAATTGAACCGGGACGATGCCAATTCGATGTTTCTACGCGTGGCCGCGGAACTCGGGCTGCCTGGTCTGCTGGTGTTGCTCGGCTTCTTGATAGTCTGCGCCAGGGTCAAGGGCACCCCCCATCTTCAGATTCGCAACGCCATCCTGCCCTATCTCCTTATCCGGATGGGCCGAGGTGGGCACTATTTCTCTGTGGAATTGTATTTCTTCATCGGAATATATCTTTTGAATTACCTGGAAAGCTGTCGAGCCCGTCACGCAATCAATGCAGAATCTGCCGCCTAGTTGTCATATTTGAATCAGGGTCGACTTCGTATATCCAATCAGCAGTTCAACTGGGACGAACACCAAAAATGCCTAGGAAAGCCTTAATCACCGGCGTCACCGGCCAGGACGGAGCCCTTTTGGCCGAACTGCTACTGGCCAAGGGCTATGAGGTTCATGGCGTCAAGCGCCGCGCTTCGTCCTTCAACAGCGAACGCATCGATCATTTCTACCAAGACCCCCATAAGAGCGGCACACGCTTCTTTTTGCACTATGGCGATCTGACCGATTCCACCAACCTGATCCGGCTGGTGCAGGAAACCCAACCGGACGAAATTTATAATCTGGCGGCGCAGAGTCATGTGCAGGTCAGCTTCGAAACCGCCGAGTATACCGCCAACGCCGATGGCATCGGCGTGCTGCGCCTGCTGGAAGCCATTCGTATTCTAAAAATGGAGAACAAAGTCCGTTTCTACCAAGCTTCGACGTCCGAATTATACGGCAAGGTGCAAGAAACGCCGCAGCGCGAAACCACGCCCTTTTATCCCCGCAGCCCTTATGCGGCTGCCAAGCTCTATGCCTATTGGATCACGGTGAACTACCGGGAAGCCTATGGTATGCATGCCTCCAACGGCATTCTTTTCAACCATGAGGGTCCCACCCGCGGCGAAACTTTCGTCACCCGCAAGATCACGCGGGCGGTGGCCGCCATCCATCATGGCTTTCAGAAGACGCTTTACATGGGCAATATCGATTCCCTGCGCGATTGGGGCGATGCCCGGGACTATGTGAAGGGCATGCATCTGATGCTGCAGCAGGACAAGCCCGACGACTATGTGCTGGCCACGGGTGAAATGCACGCGGTGCGTGAATTCATCGAATTGGCCTTCGCGGAAACCGGGCGCAAGATCGTGTGGCGCGGCCAGGGTATTGACGAGCAGGGCGTGGACGATAAGTCCGGCGATATTTTGGTGCGGATCGATCCGCGCTATTTCCGTCCCACCGAGGTCGAGCTATTGCTGGGCGACCCCAGCAAGGCGCGCAAGGTTTTGGGCTGGAGCCATGAGATCACATTCCCGCAGCTGGTGAAGGAAATGGTGGCCTCCGATCTCAAGAAGGTCGCCGAAGAAGGCCAGCGCAATTCATGACGTACACGCTTGCTGGCAAGCGCATCTGGGTCGCGGGCCATCGCGGCATGGTGGGCAGTGCCCTGGTGCGCCGACTCGAAAGCGAAAATTGCACCATCCTGACGGTGGGACGCGGCACGCTCGATCTGCGCGATGCAGGCGCGGTCAAGAATTGGATGCACACGAACAAGCCCCAAGCCGTGGTGCTGGCCGCTGCTAAGGTTGGCGGCATCGTCGCCAATGACAGTTGGCCGGCGGATTTTCTTTACGACAATCTGGCCATCGAGAATGCCATTATTCACGGCGCTTTTGAAACCGATGTCGAAAAGCTTTTGTTTCTCGGATCTTCCTGCATCTATCCCAAATTCGCGCCCCAGCCGATTGCCGAAGATGCCCTGTTGACCGGCCCGCTGGAGCCCACCAATGAATGGTATGCCATCGCCAAGATCGCCGGTATCAAGCTTTGCCAGGCCTATCGCCGCCAGCATGGCCGCGATTTCATATCGGCCATGCCCACCAACCTGTATGGCCCGGGCGACAATTTCGACCTGACCAGCAGCCATGTGATACCCGCGCTGATCCGCAAGGCGCATGAGGCCAAGCAGGCTGGGGCAAGCGTCATGACCATCTGGGGCAGCGGCACGCCGCGCCGCGAATTTTTGCACGTTGACGACTGCGCCAGCGCTCTGCTTTTCCTGCTGAAGAATTACTCGGGCGAAAGCCATGTGAATGTCGGTTCCGGCACCGATGTCACCATCGATGAACTGGCGCGGCTGGTGATGCGGGCGATAGGCTTTGATGGCACGCTGGAACACGACACCAGCAAACCCGATGGCACACCGCGCAAGCTGATGTCGAATGACAAGCTGGCGACGATGGGCTGGACGCCGAAAATATCTCTGTCCGATGGGCTCAGGACGACCTATCAGTGGTTCCTCGGGAACCGGGCAATATCCTAGGTCGCACCTCGAAAAGACCCTGAAGCCGAAGCCATAAATTCACCGGGTCTGCCAGCCACTTTTCCACGCGCGTCAGGGCGGCGGCCGCCGCATCTCCAGCCCAGTATGGACGTCCCAACGCTTTCTCCAGCAACCTTCGCTGTTCGACGCCAAACGGGCTTTGGCCCGACCCGCCGTGAAAATGGTGCGTAATGGAGTCCTCATGGGCCCGGAAACAGGCCCAATACTCATCCACCCTATGGAAATATTTTCCTGCCAGCGCCAAATCAATCCAGAATTCACCGTCCCAGGAAAGCCGGTTTGCGGCGTTGAAACCCTTCGCGGCCATAAAGGCTTCGCGGCGCCAAAAGGCGGCCTGCTGCATGATGATGGAATTGCCATAGGCACTGCGGCGCAGATTGAAACGGTCAGAACGGCAGCGTCGCAGAACATTGCCCGTCCGGTCGATGACATAACCATGTCCATAGACCAGATCAGCTGCCGGACAAGCGCGAAATGCCTCCCCGACGCGCGCCAGCGCGCCCGGCAGCAGCCTATCGTCGGAATTGAGATAGCCGAAGACATCGCCGCTGGCGCAGGCAAAGCCTCGGTTCAAACCATCGGCCGGCCCCTGGTCCGGCTCGAAGATGACCTGGCTGATACGGTTGCGATAGCGTTCGATGATCTCGCGGCTGCCATCGGTGGAGCCGGGGTCCACCACGATATATTCCAAGTCCGGATAATTCTGCTCCATCACCGAACGGATCGCCTGTTCCAGATAGGCCGCCTGGTTGAAAGAAATGGTGACCAAAGAAATCTTCATGCCCGCCCCGCAATCATTGCCGCATAGGCGTCTTCCAGCGTGCCCACCACTTGCGGCCAGTCATAGCACCGCGCAAAAGTCCGCGCCGCCGCACCCATGCGCCTAAGCGCCTCCTGATCATTCAGCAGATCGCGTATTGCTGTTTGCAGTTCACCGGCCTGCGGCGCTACCATGCGCCCCGCGCCGGCATGCACGATGTCAGGTGCGATTTTGACGCCGCTGGAAACGATAACCGGACAACCCATCGCCATGGCTTCGACGGCCGCGAGCGCGAAATTCTCCGTGTAAGACGGCAGAACGAACAGATCCGCGTCTTGCAGAACGGCCAGCTTTTCCCGCCCCTGCAGCAGGCCGGTAAACACCACCCGATTCGGCGCCAGACCCAATTCCGCCCGCAACCGGTGCAGGCTGTCAGCGTACCCCTCTGTGTCGGGGCCAACCAGCACCAGTACGGCCCTGGGCCGCTCCTGCGCCAGCGCCGCGAAAGCTCTGATGAGAAGATCGAGACCTTTTACCGGCACCAGCCGCCCCATCCATACGATCAGTTCCCTGTCCGCCAAGCCGTGACGATTGCGAAAGTCGCCCACTGTCCGATCGAATTCCGCAAGCTGCAAACCCAGCGGCACAACAAAAGCGGGCGGCGTCAGATGAAGGAAATCCACCGCCTGTTTTTCCCCTTGAGCGGTATAGATCAGCCCGGCGGCATGTCGCAGATTGCGGTTTTCGATCAGTATTTCATAAAGCCGCTTGGCCGTGCGCCGCTCAGCTTTGTGATAGAGCATGGGCTCCAGAGCACCATGCGGCTGGATGCAATAGGGAATGCCATTGCGCCGGCATAGGAAAGCCGCCGCTGCCTGGGGAAAACGGTACAGCATATGGATATGGACAAGGTCCACGTCCCTGACCTGGCGCAATGCCCGAAAGAATCCAACCGAAAGGGCCATCGGCGGAAATTCCATCGGAAAAATGCGCGTCTGAAAGGAGCTTGATTGCTCCAGGTGGTTTGGCCCGGTGGCGTAAAGCCTCACCTCATGACCCCGTTCCGCCAGTGCGGCACACATGGACCGGGCGGCGCTGGCCGCTCCGCCCGCCGCAGGATCGAGCATATGGATCACATGCAGCAGCCGCAGCTTGTCACCGGAACGGTGAGCCCCGCCTGTCATCGCTCAGGGTGTTGACGCGGCGGCAAACTGTTCCGAAGCAGTCCGCACCGCCGGCGCATCGGTGCGTTCGACGACGTGATCGCCCATCACCAACATATCCATGCGGGTGCGCAGGAAACAAGCCAACGCTTCTTCGGGGCGGCAAACAACCGGCTCATTCTCATTGAATGACGTGTTAAGAACGATCGGTATCCCCGTGATCTTTCCGAATTCCTCGATCAGCCGGTAATAGCGAGGATTGGTGGAGCGTGTCACTGTCTGAAGCCGCCCCGATCCGTCTACATGGGTGACCGCCGGAATCCTTGCCCGGCACTCTTCGCGGATGGGAAACACCTTCATCATAAAAGGTACATCGTCATCGTCCTGGAACCAGTCGGGCACGGCCTCGCGCAGGATCGAAGGCGCAAAAGGCCGGAAGGACTCCCGGCGCTTGATCTTAAGATTGAGAATATCCTTCATGTCCGCGCGGCGCGGATCACCCAGGATCGAACGGTTGCCCAGCGCGCGTGGACCCCACTCCATCCGCCCCTGAAACCAGCCGATCACTTTGCCATCGGCGATGGCGGATGCAACCTGACGGCACAACGCGCCTTCATCGGAAAGCCGTGTCACACGGCAATCCTGCCCCTGGATTTCGTCCCGCGCGTTCGCCAGCACCTTTTCAACAATGGCGGCGTCAAAGGATGGGCCCAGATAGGCGTGGTCCATCTCGCAATCCCGTACCCGTCCGCCCTTTTCGAACCACAGGGCAAAGGCGGCACCGATCGCCCCACCGGCATCGCCGGAAGCCGACTGGATATAACTGTTCTTGAAAGGCGAACGCCCGTGAATCTTGCCGTTGGCGACAGAGTTGTAGGCGCAGCCACCGGCCAGTACCAGATTGTCGCTGGGGTAACGGGCATGCAGATGTGTCAGCAGATGGAAGAAGGCTTCCTCATACATGGCCTGGATCGAGCGGGCCAAATCCTTGTGCCGCTGCTCCAGCGCATCTTTTGGCTGGCGCGCCTTTCCCAGAAGCTCATCCATCTTGGGACTGAGAATACTGCTGCTGCTGGGCGATTCATTGTTCCACTGATACTGCGAGAGGCCTGTGTGATGTTGGAAATAGGAAAGATCGAGGCGGAAGGTACCGTCCTTTTGCAGCAGCACGATCTTGCGCATTTCATCCAGGAAACGCGGCTCGCCATAGGGCGCTAGGCCCATGACCTTGTACTCATCGCCGTAATTGCGGAAACCCAGATGCTGAGTCAGGCCCTCATAGAAAATTCCCAGGGAATGGGGGAAAAATATGCGGTCCGCAACGGAAAGGTCGGTCCCCATTCCCATGCCCCAGGAGGTGGTGGTGAAATCCCCCGAGCCATCCACCGCCACCGCCAGGGCCTCGCGATAAGGCGAGACAAAGAAGGCTGACGCCAGATGCGCCCGATGGTGTTCAATATGATGCACCGCACCGATGGTCTCGCCCGGGAATGCACGCGACAATTCCTCGCGGACCCCCGACCATTTTCTGGCATTCTTCAGCCGGCCTAAAACATAAGCAGGATTCGCGCGATAGCGCAGCGTGAAAGCGATCTTGCGCAGCTTGTGTGCCTGAGGATCGCGGTTTATCGCGACATCATCCACATCGGAAAGGCAGATACCGGCCTCGCGCAGGCAATATTTGATCGACTCCGTGGGAAAGCCGGCCCAATGCTTGATCCGACGAAAACGCTCTTCCTCGGCGGCCGCCAGCAGGTGCCCATCGCGTACCAGACAGGCCGAGGAATCGCCGTGATAAGCATTGATGCCAAGGATATAAGCCACTATATTTCCTGGATTATTTCGGTGCCAGCCCGTCGATGCTCCAGACATAGCATCAGCCGCGCCTAAGGCGCAAATGCGCTAGGCCGCGCCTTCAAACCGAGCCTCAACTTCGGCGCAGAGATAGTGATACATGCAAATATGCACCTGCTGAATGGCAGGGGTCGAACGCGACGGCGCTTCCAACAGGATATCGCACAGGGCGGCCATCTTGCCGCCGCCGGCGCCCGTCATGCCGATGGCAATCATGCCCATCGCCTTGGCGCGTTCCAGCGCGGCCACGACATTCTTGGAATTGCCGCTGGTGCTGAGCGCCAACAACACGCCGCCGGCTTCTCCAAACGCCTCGACCTGGCGGGCATAGGCGG
This sequence comes from Rhizomicrobium sp., assembly GCA_035281345.1. Classification (GTDB taxonomy): domain Bacteria; phylum Pseudomonadota; class Alphaproteobacteria; order Micropepsales; family Micropepsaceae; genus Rhizomicrobium. Next base: position 8,846 of record DATEEB010000187.1, read on the forward strand.
ATTCATAACTATAATCGTTGGCCCAGGCGGTCAGCGCGGCCATGTTGGCGCCCAAACAAATGGCTTTCAATGCGCGCCGCTTCTTCATGAACTGGGCAACCAACTCGCCCGCGATGTGAAGCGCGTCGGACGCCGAACCGCCATTGCCGCACACCAGAAGCGCCTTGTCGGCGGCAAGCGACGCCGCAATGGCGTCGATGGCGCGCGCCATTTGCGCTTCCACGGCATCGGTCGCGCTGGCGTTGATGAGGTTTGCGGCCTCGGCGAAATGCGTCTTGAAGGTCAAGCGTTGCTCCGTGATGGACCCGGCTTATGCCACGCCCAAACGCCGTTCCGCCATGGGGGCGCGGGCGTTCATGCCGTCAAAAATCACCATCGAACCCGGCGCGTTCAGATGCGGCCGGATCAGGCAATGGTCGGCCAGCGCCGCCTCGACCCGCTTCTGACGTTCGGGGGGCACGAAAAACAACAGGAAACCGCCCGCGCCGGCGCCCAAAAGCTTGCCGCCCAGCGCACCGGCCTCCATGGCCTTGGCATACATGGCATCGACGCTGGAATTGGAAATGACGCTGTGCAGAGCGCGCTTTTCCTTCCAAGCGGCGTCCAACAATTCCCCGAAAAGCGACAGTGGCGCGTTTCCGGTCAGAAGATCGTAAGCCCTGTCCACTTGCGCCCGCATGCGGCGATAGCGATCGAGATTGGAGGAAACGCTGCCCAATTGCGCCTTAACGACATCCTCTGCCCGCCGTTCCAGGCCGGTATAGAACATCATCAGGCTGGACTCGAGCTCCAGCAGGCGCGCCGCGGAAACCGGCAACGGATGCACGGCAATATCGTCCTCGCGGCGAAACTCGATCATGTTGAAACCGCCGACAGCGGCAAACACCTGATCCTGGCAGCCCACGCTTTCCTTCAGCACCTGCCGCTCAAAAGCGATCGCCTCATAGGCAAGGTCGATGCCGGAGACGGTTCGCCCGGACAGAAAACGCAACGCCTGCAGCAAGGCAACGACAAAACTGGACGAAGAGCCAAGCCCGGTCTTGGCCGGCAGGTCCGCAATATGATGAATTTCTATATCGCGCTCATAACCGCATTGGCGCAACGCCTCGCGGATCGGCACATGACGCAGCTGCGCCACTTCGCGCACCAATTCGATTTCGCGGTAGGTGACGCGGATGCTGTAATCCAGCAATCCTTTGCTTTGCACCCGCGACGCGGTGATGAAGCTGTACTGGCCGATGGCGCTGCCCAGCACCGCCCCGCCATGTTCCAGAAAATGCGCCGGGTAGTCGGTTCCGCCGCCGAAAAAACTCACCCGCAGGGGCGCGCGCGTCAAAATCATGGTTGCCCCCCGCTACGGCTCTTCATGGCACTTCCTTCGAATTTCCCCGATAATCCATGGAGTTGGGGCGCAAGTCAAAGGTCCGCAAGCCGCATATGCCGGCCGACAAAGGCCTCCGCTTGCCGGACGCTTTCGGGCGTTCCGATATCCAGAAAAGGCGCATTTTCCGCCACTTCGCAAGTCAGATTGACCCCCTTTGCGAGCATGGCCGGGATCAATTCTTCCTCCATGCTTAATTTGCGGCCCCTGGGGAAACCCTCCAGCAAAGACCGTGACAGAAGATAGATGCCCGCATTGATAATACCCGCACCGGGCCGCTTTTCCGCGAATTTTATCAATCGGCCCACCGGATCCAAGGTCAAGGTTCCGTAGCGCGCCGCATCGGCCATCTTCACGCCCAGCAAGGCGCCCTGGCTGGCGGTAGCGCGCGCGATCAGCGGCGCCAACGCCACCGGCGTCAAGGAATCGCCGTTCACCACCAGCACATGCTCGGCACAAAACTCCAGGCACTGCACCACGCCGCCGCCAGTGCCCAGCGGCTCCGGTTCAGGAACGCAGCGCAGCCTCGCCTTCCAATGGGGCTGTACGCTTTCGGTCCATTGCGTGATTTGATCGGCGCGATAGCCGACCGAATACAGAATGTCGGTAATGCCCTGTCCCACCAGCCAGTCGGTCACCCAATGCAAGAAGGGCTGGCCGCAGACCGGCACCATAGGCTTGGGAATGTCGGGATACAGATCCGCGATGCGCGTGCCCCGGCCGCCTGCCAACACAACCGCGGTTATCCGCATGGCGGTCGCCTCACACGTTGGCGAAGCGGCGGGTGTTGATCATGCTGTAGCCTTTGATCAACTCGGCGATGCCGTCGTCCAGCGAATACTTGGGCGTCCACCCGGTCCGCTCGATTTTGCTGTTGGAAACAATGTAATCGCGCTTGTCGGGATCCTCGCCCACCGGCGCTTCCATATAGGTGAAACCCGGTATGTGCCGCTTGATTTGGGCGCAAAGCTCCAGCTTGGACAGATTGGCGGTGGAAAGTCCCACATTGTAGGGTTGCTGGTTCATGGCCGCATAATTGTCCATGCCGTGCAGGAAGGCGCGCGCGACATCGCGGACATGGATATAGTTGCGCTTGAAATTGCCTTCGAAAATCACCACCGCCCGATCCATGACCGCCCGCAGGGTGAAATCATTGACCAAAAGATCGATGCGCATGCGGGGCGCCATGCCGAATACCGTGGCAAGACGGAAGGTGATGCCATTGCCGCTGTCCAGAACGGCGCGCTCCACTTCCACCTTGTCCACGCCATAGAGCGAGATGGGGCGCAAAGGCGTTTCCTCCGTGCATTCCTTGCCCGGCTCACCAATGCCGTAACCGGAGTTGGTGGTGGGATAGAGCAGCTTCTGGTCGCGGCTGACCATCTTCACCAATGACAAAATCGAATCGCGATTGACGGCAGTGGCCGTCAGGGGATCGCGCTTGCACAAGGGGGCGCCCACCAGGGCCGCCAGGGGAATGATGGTGTCGGCTTTTGCGATCAAGCCCGCCACCAGCTTTTCATCGCGCACATTGCCCTGCACCGGGATAAAATTGGGATTGGCGCAGACTGCCGCAAGTTCGGCATCACCCCGCGAAAACGTGTCCAGCACGGTGACCTGGCGGCCGGATTCCAGCAGCGCCGGCACCAGAATCGAACCCAGATAACCCGCACCACCCGTGACCAGAACGCGTTCCACTATTGCTGCTCCCCAAAGACTGCTGATTCTGCGGTTTGGCCAAGGTTCCGGGCCAGCCGCGAGCGGCGACCTTCTAACCTATGCCGGTGCGGTAAAAAAGGGCCAAACGCCTGGCATAAAGGCCAGGAATCAGCCCGCAAGACGCGCCTTGTGACCGGGGCGCGACTATGCAAGGTTCCGGCACCTTTGCGTCCATCCGAAGCATCCGTGCCCAAACAGCGAATCCTCGTCCTCGGTACCAACTACTATCCGGAACCCATCGGTATTCCCCGTTACACGACGGAGATGGCCGAAGACATGGCGGACAGAGGCTATCGCGTGACGGTCATAGCGGCCGCTCCGCTCTATCCCAGCTGGAAACGCCAGCCCGGCTATCGCTATCACTGGTATTCGCGCGAGTATCGCAACGGGGTGACGGTTTGGCGCGTCCCCACCTATGTACCGCGCACCATCGATTTCGGGCACCGCACGCTTTATGAGCTGATCTTCTTCTTCTTTTCCTTTCCCATGGTGATCGCGGCTTTGCTGGCGGGCAAGGACGCCTTGGTGGTCACCGCCCCGCCGCTGGCGATCTGCGCCGACCTGCTGTTGCCCATGGGACGCGGGCGCAAGGCGGTGATCGTCAAAGACCTGCAGATCGACATTGCCGAGAATATGGGAATCATCCGCAGCAAGACTCTGCTCGGCTGGCTCTATTGGATCGAACGGCGCGTGCTGAACCGGGCCGATGTGATCAGCGCCGTGAGCAAGGGCATGCTGCAGAAAATCGCGGCCAAAAAACTGCGCCATCCCAACTTGGTTTTCTTTCCCGATTGGGTGGACACCGAGCGCCTGCAACAAACAGATGCGGCGGCCACGCAGCGAATGCGCGCATCCCTCGGCTTGCCGGATGGCAAGACCGTGGTGGGCTACTCCGGAAACCTCGCGCGCAAGCAAGGCATCGAGCTGTTGGTGGAAATGGCGCAACGCCTGCAACACCGCACCGATCTGCATTTCCTGATTTGCGGTGACGGCACCGCCAAACCCGGCCTGGTGGCGATGATCCAAAGCGCCGGGCTGACCAATGTCACGCTGGCCCCCTTGCAGCCGGAAGCCGACCTGCCCGCGCTGCTATCGGCCATCGATGTCCATGTGGTGACGCAGAAAGACGAAGTCAGCGATCTGGTGATGCCCGGAAAGATGTTCAACATCATGGCATGCAGCGGCGCCCAGGTGATCACGGCCCCCGATGGCAGCGCCATTGACGGAGTGATCGCGCAATCGGGCGCCGGCATCCGTGTGCGCCGTGACGACAAGGACGGCTTGGAGGCAGCCCTTGTAAGATTGTCCGACGACGGCCAATTGCGGCGGCAGATGGGGAACAAGGGACGCGACTATGTTCTGGCCCATATGACCAAGCGCGATATCCTCGACAAATTCTATGCCGAATTGTTTCCGGGAGATTCACCATGACCGGCCGCATCCTGTTGACCGGCGCCAGCGGCTTTCTGGGCAGGCATACCAAGCCGGTGCTGGAAGCCCGTTACGGCGCCAAGAATATCGTCAGCGTTTCCTCCGCCGATTATGACCTGATGGATCGCAGTGCGGTGGATGCGATGTTCCAGGCCGTGAACCCGGACATTGTGGTGCATTATGCCGCTTATTCCGGCGGCATAGGCGCCAACAGCGCCTTTCCGGCGGATTTCTATTTTCGCAACACCATCCTGACCGCCAATGTCTTCGACGCCGCCGCACGCGCCAAGGTCAGAAAACTGGTCTATCCCATGGGGGGCTGTTCCTATCCCGCCACGGCCAAGAGCCCAATTGACGAAAGCCAGCTTTTCCAGGGCTTCCCGCAAAAGGAAAGCGCCGGCTATTCCACCGCCAAGATGATGGGCGTGGTTGCGGCCCAATCCTATCGCAAGCAGTATGGCTTGAACGCCACCGTGATCATTCCCGGCAACATGTATGGCGAATACGACAATTTCCATCCCCGCGACAGCCATGTGGTGCCGGCCATGATCCGCCGCTATTATGAGGCCAAGTTGAACAAGGCTCCGTTCGTGGAGATGTGGGGCACCGGCGCGCCCGAGCGGGATTTCGTCTATGCCGGCGATGTTGCCAAGACGATCCCGTTTTTCATCGAATCCTTCGATGACAGCGGACCGGTTAATATTTCCTCCGGAACCCGCACCCCGATCAAGGAATTGGCTACCACCATCGCCAAGGTGGCCGGTTATGAGGGCGAGATTCGCTGGGACAGCTCCAAGCCCGACGGTCAAATGATCAAGATTTTCGATACCACCAAAATGTCCGCTCTGGGCCTGTCCTGCCCGACCCCCTTGAACGAAGGGCTGAAACGCACAGCGGATTGGCTGGCGAAGAATCATGCCGCGCGCGGCGATGGGCTCAGACTGTGATCTATGTGATCGGCGGCAACGGCTTTGTCGGTGCGGCCTATGTCCGGCTGCTGCAGACGCGCGGCCTGCCCCATCGGGCGATAACCCGGGAGAATTACGAAAGCCTGCGCGGTACCGCATGCGACGTGCTGATCAATGCCAACGGCAATTCCAAGAAATTCTTGGCGGCGCGCGAGCCGTTAAACGAATTCGACCAGTCGGTGCGCAGCGTGGCCCAGTCGCTTCAGGATTTCCGCTGGGGGACCTACATCCAGCTCTCCACCGGCGATGTTTATCCGGACCAATCTTCGCCGCAAGTCACGCGCGAGGACCAGGCGATCGACCCGGCCCGGCAAAGCCGTTATGGGCTGCACAAATGCTTGGCCGAGCAGTTGGTACGCGGCGTTTGCGAAAAATGGCTGGTCATCCGGATGGGCGGCTTTGTCGGACCCGGACTCAAGAAGAACGCCATCTTCGATATGCTGACCGGCGCGCCGGTGTGGCTGTCGCCGCAATCGGAGCTTCAGTTCCTTTCCACCGACCGCGCCGCCGCCCTGGTCTGGGAGCTGGCGCAAAAGGGCGTCAGCAACGAAATCGTCAATCTGGGCGCCACCGGCACGGTGAACTTGGGCGCGCTGCATCGCCGGATTGGCTCGGCCTCGTCTTTCATGCCGCAGGCGCCGACCGTCTGCTATGATGTGTCCTTGGACAAATTGGCAAAGCTGTCCGGCACGGAGCTGCCCCGGTCGCTGGACGAAGTAGAAAAATTTATCGCGACTTGGAAAGCCTGATCTTGGACACGCGCCGCGCCCTGATCCTGGACCGTGACGGCGTGATCAATATCGATCATGGCTATGTCCACCGGCCCGAGCAATGCGAATTCGTAGACGGCATCTTTGACATGGCGCGGGCCTTTGCCGCGCGCGGCTATCTGATCGTCATTGCCACCAACCAGGCGGGCATCGGCAGGGGCCTGTATGGCGAAGCGGATTTCCAGTCCTTCATGGATTGGATGAAACAGAAATTCCGCGAGCAAGACTTGGAGATCGCCGCCGTCTATCATTGCCCCGACCACCCCACAGCCGGGATCGGCGCCTATCGGCGGGAAAATTCCTGGCGCAAACCCGGGCCGGGCATGCTGCTGCAGGCGGCAAAAGACCTGAATCTGGATTTGGGGGAAAGCTGGTGCGTCGGCGACAAGATGTCGGACATCGAAGCGGCGCAAGCCGCTGGTGTTGGAACGACGGTTCTGTTGGATCCAACTGGCGCAACAACTGAAGATACGAGCGATTTCTGGCGGATCGCAAAGCTGACGGACGTTCTTAAGCTCTTGAAACGCTAGAGCATCGGACGTTCAGGTGTAACCATAACCTGCGGCGTTGAAGAAATTGGCGCATTCGGTTGGGTTGTAGAGATCGCAGATGTCACCGATTGCGCGCCACAGTTCATCGATGGTCCTGGCATTTTTGGCGCGCAG
>DATEEB010000188.1:0-11642 GCA_035281345.1 Rhizomicrobium sp.
GCCAATGTTTCACTGCACACCATTGCCGGCAATCTGGGGGCCTCCACCGACCAGGCGACCTGGATCATCACCTCGTTCGTGGTTGCCAACGGCATTTGCGTGCCGGTCACCGGCTGGCTGATGGGCCGCTATGGCGCGGTGCGGGTCTTCGTATTGTCCATTCTGGGTTTCACGATCACATCCCTGTTGTGCGGCGTGGCCTGGAGCCTGGAGTCGCTGGTGTTTTTCCGCACCCTGCAAGGGGCACTGTCGGGACCGATCATCCCCGGATCGCAAGCGCTGATGCTGGCCATCTTTCCGCACCACCGGCGCACCACCGCCTTGGCGATCTGGTCGGTTACGACTTTGGTGGCGCCGATCTGCGGACCCCTTCTGGGCGGCTATATTTCCGATTCTTGGCATTGGGGCTGGATATTCCTGATCAATGTCCCGGTCGGCCTGATCGTGGCGGCGCTGTGCTGGGGCAATTTGCAGAGCCGCGAAAGCGCGACACGCAAGCTGCCGATCGATTCGATCGGATTGGCGTTGCTGGTGGTGTGGGCAGGTGCGCTGCAGGTGATGCTGGACACCGGCAAGAACGAGGATTGGTTTGAATCCACCCAGATCATCGTCCTGGGGATTGTCTCCCTGATTGGGTTCGGCGCTTTTCTGCTTTGGGAATGGGCGCAAGAGCATCCGATCGTTGACCTATCGTTGTTCCGCAACCGGAATTTCACCCTGGGCACCGTGGTTTTCTGCCTGGGCAATGGCGTGTTCATGGCCAATATGCTGTTGATCCCGCTCTGGCTGCAGACCCAGTTGGGCTATACCGCCACTTGGGCGGGATTGGTGTCAGCGCCCACCGGCGCGGTCGCCATATTGGTGACTCCCTTGGCGGCGCGGCTGATGTCGCGGTTCGATGCCCGATGGATCGCCACCCTCGCCTTCACGGCTTCGACGATATCCTATTGGATGCGGACGCCGTTGACCGCGGAGGCCAGTTTCATGGACATCGCGCTGCCTTTGATGGTGCAGGGCATCTCGACAGGCACCTTTTTCATCGCCACCATCACCATTTTGCTGGACGGCGTTCCGCCGGATAAAATTCCAGCCGCTTCCGGCCTGTCGAATTTCGCCCGCATCATCGCCGCCGGTTTCTCAGTCTCGTTGCTCACCACTTTTTGGGACCGGCGGGCCGCTCTGCATCAAAGCCATATGGCTGACCTGACTTCGGGCTTCACGCCGGCGCTCAACAATATTCTCTTGTCGCTGCAGAATCTGGGATTTTCCGATTTGGGAGCCAAGGCGGCGGTCGTGCGCGGCATGACCGGCCAGGCCTATCTGCTGGCGTCGCTGGACATGTTCATCTTTTCGGCCTGGGCATGCCTGGTGGCCATCGTCATTGTATGGCTGTGCCGCCGCTGCGAGCCGCACGGCCCCGCAATCTTGACCGAACCGTTGGCCGGTTCCTTGGCCGATCAGGATTGCGAAAGGTAACGGGCGGCGATCGCCTTGCGGTCAATCTTCAGGTTGGGCCGCAGCATGCCATTTTCGGTCGTGAAAGGTGCATCGGCAAAGATCACGTCCACGAACTGGGCCGCTTTCTTGGCTGCGGGCAGGGTGTTGACGAATTTTGTCACCCGCGCCCGCGCCTCTTCGCCCGCGGGGGGCACCAGATCCACCACGCAAGTCAGATGCGAGGCATGTGGTTTCAGGAAGAAGACCGAATGCACCACATCGGGGTTGTTGTTCAATTCCTGTTCGATGGTTTCGGGATGCACCTTTATGCCGCCCGGCGTGACCAGCAATTCCTTCTTACGCCCCAACAGGTAGAGATTGCCGTCCGCGTCCAGCTTGCCCATGTCGCCGGTGGCGATGCGGCCGGGCCCCAGAAAGGTGCGCTCATTCTCGCCCTCGGCGCATTGGAAATAGCGCAGCGTCAACGAAGCCTCGCGATTGACAATGATCTCGCCATCGGCGTCAAACGATATGTCGACGCCCTTAAGAAGTTTGCCCACCGAACCATATTTCTTCAAGTGCGGCGGACGGTAGGTGATCGAACCCGCTTCCATCATGCCATAGGATTCACACAAGGGCAGTTGCATTCGTGCAAAGAATTTTCCCATGCTGCGCCGGATCGGTGCCATGCCTGTGATCAGAAGACGGATCTCGTTGCCGAACTGTTTGTAGAAATCGTGGAACAGGATGCGTGCTAACCCATGCCGCGCGGACGCAAACGGCACCAATGACAAGATGGCACCCATCGCCGACCATAGAGGCTTTTTCCAACCAGGATATTTTTCATAGTCTGCAACCAACATCTGATACAGCACCGGTGGCGCGATCAGAATGGTCGGATTAAGGGCGGGCATTGCGGCAAACAACTGAGTGTAATCCGTGATGATAATATCGAAATCATACCAGAGCGCGGCATAGCACATGTTGCGCTGTTGGAAATTCGACATGGGTAGGAATAGTTGCAGCCGGTCCCCGGTCCCCATCCCGATAGTCTCGAAGAAAGAAGGCAGCATGGCTTCCACCCCCCTGCGGCTGATCACCAGGCCTTTCAACCCGCCGGCCGAGCCGGAGGAAAATACCAGACTATGCTGGTCGGCTTCGTCGGGATCGCCGGACGGCGGACGGTCCAGCGCATGGATGCCTTCATTGTCCGCGTCCAGGAAAGCGACATGGGCCGGCTTTTGCGCAAACAGGTGGGCTTCTCTTTTGGCAATCAGCAGCAAGGCGATATTGTATTGGTCCAGCAGGCCTTGATTGACCTTGCCCGCGAAATCATCGGTGAACGCCACCGAAATGGCGCCCAGTTCAATCAGCGCCAGGTCATAGACCACCCAATAATAGGAATTGGGCGCATAAATGCCGACACGCGTTCCGGTCTTCACGCCCCAGCTATGCAGGGCATCGCGGACCCGGATAACGTCGTTGTAAAGATCGCAATGGGGGTGGCGCTTTGCGTTACCTCGTTCGAATGTATAGATCGCGCTCTTCTTCGCGGGGAGCGCGGCGATCAGGCGGCGAAATTCCATTCAATCCTCGAAACGGCCATGACACCGCAATCTTTGAAAAGCGGCATAGGTTATATTTCCTATATCACAAGCAAGGCCCGGCAAGCTACTTTAGAGAAATACGATTGTCATCAGTCAACCGTAGGTACACAGGTTGACTGCCAACGGATATTTACTCAGTTCTTCTTCCCAGCTTGGTGATGAGGAGCGCTTCGCAAGGCTGACAGCTCCAGAATGCCGGTCCTATGCCACGTCCCCTCCGGCCGGATAATGATATAGGGATCACTACTGATATTTATGGCGTGGGGGTCAGGCTCTATATCGGCGACTATTTCAATATACTCATAATCGGAGAACAAAATTTTGCGGCTATTTTCCTTCACGCGAAAGCCGAAACGGCTCCAGAAGGGAACCAGTCTTTCCTGAATATGGCCATAGGCGCGCCGATAGCCCTTCTTCTGGCAAAATTTGAACCCAGCACGGGCCAACTGGATCGCTGCGCGGGATTTTCGGTATTCCTTACGGATTGCCATACGTTCGAATTTTGCAAAATCGGCAAAGAAACGAAGCCGCAGGCAACCGACGGGTTCATCCCCGATATAGGCCAGCAAATGCGTGGCGGACAGGTCGTTGCCATCATATTCCTCAGCGAATGGACATTCTTGCTCACCGATATAAACCGAATTTCGGATCGCGGCGACACGCATCAAATCATCAAACGTGCGGGCGACAGTGATGCCGATTTCATGCTTTACGGCGCCTGGAATATAGGTGTCGTAAAGCGGACTTTCTTCCTTGCGTGAGAAAGTCCATACGTTTGGCGCTTCGATGTCGCCGATCTTTGTGCCTCTTACAAAACCCATCCCGTGATTGAAACGCATGCCGGCCTCAGTGTTGGGACGGGAATATATATCCACCCCGGTGTACTGCGGGGCGGACATCTTTTCCATAAAAAGCGCCATACCCGCTACTAGAGGTCCGGGAGCATAGACAGCCCACAGATAAACACCTGCAGGGCGCTCGCCCGCTTTAGCCAGCAGTCTTATGTCCGGTTTTCCGGCATCGATCGTCCCGAGCGCGAGATGTTGGAGCCCTAATCTGTTCAGCGGAAGTATTGCTATGAACCCTTCACCAGTCGGGGCGTCGGGGTTGAACTTGGATTTGCGTGTGAGCGCGAACATATAGTCCGGATTATGACGCAGAACCTTGAGCACTTCGGCGGTTTCTGCGATCCCTGGAATGCTAAGACGGGCCTTAGCCATTAAATCTGCGACGACAGGTTCCGAGGGACAAAACATCATTAGATGCTTAGCAAGGCGGGCGGGCATCCGGTCCAGCCGGTGCTTACCGTGCTGGTCGCCGGTAAGCGCACCATACTCGATCAATCTCCTCCGAGACCCTGCCATGCTATCCTGCGCTCTTAATACATTTGAAGCCATAAAAGGTTCGCGTGCAGAGATAAATGGTCATTGAAAAGTGAGGTTACCGGTATGGTAACCGAAGCACGCCAGGATGGAAGTTCCCTTGTGCCCGCTTGGCCAGATAATAGTTAACTTGCGGGTCTATAGATATCTGGAAGCCGCATAGTTGCTTTGATCTACCGGAGATTGCAGTTTTCCGGTGTCGCCCGTTTATGTGCCGCGCAGGTGCCACTGCGAATGGAGTGGGGTATTTTACCTGCTGTTTAGGCTTTTCGGTCAAAATTGGCATATGAATATCCTTGCCGCCGCTAGAGCTCTCAATCAGAAGGCAGTTCAACAAAACTGGCATCACTATTGTGATGCCAGTTTGGCGTTCAGCGACGACTGCTATCAAGACCTGATCTCTCTCTGGCGAGCAAAAGCCGCAGGGCGTCCGATGCCTTCGCGATCGGAATTCTCGGCGCGAGACTTGAAAGACCTTCTGCGCAGTATCGTAATTTTTGAGAGAATCAGCCGTAATCCTTCGCGTTATCTCTGGCGCCTAATCGGAACGCGCATTACTGAAATTGCAGGTCATCATACCGGTAAGACATTTGAAGAGACTATTCCGAAAGAACACTTGCCGCGCTGGGTCGAATGTTTCGATTTAGTTCTGGATGGTGGTCAACCAATGCGCTTCCTTGGACGTGTCCATATTTCAGGGCGCGAATATTTGGACGCTGAAAACCTGTTTTTGCCGCTGGCTAACGCGAATGGCGAACCCTCATTCGCCATGGGGCTGTGCCGGTACACGCCGCGACAGTCGGAGAATGAGGAAAGCTGGGAAAATCAGATCGCCTCGATTCCCGGCGCTCTTCTCTAAGCGTCCATTCTTTCCCTCTTTTTTCCGGCATGCGATAACCCGAACGCTATTGGGAGCATTTTCCCGCGCGGACGGCTATTGGTGGTCGTCCTCCACGGAGCATGAGTCAGGCAGTATGCCGGAAAACAGGACGGTTGCGGATCTGATCGCTGGGCTGGAAAGCCGGGGCATCCTTTTGTCCCTGAGCGAAGGGGACCTTCGCTATCGCTCGCCCAAAGCGGCCCTGACCGCCGCCGACAAGGACGGCCTACGCGCCCGCAAGGACGAAATCCTGGCCTATCTCGAAGCCCGCAACGCGGCCAAAATGCTGCGGGCCGCGCAGGGGCCAAGCGGCCCTTTGACGCCGTCTGTTGCCCAGGAAATGTGGCGTCAATCCGCCGGCGGTCCGCATGAGGGCCGGCCCATGGCCTTGAACATCGGGATGGTGGGAAAGTTCACTCACCCCGCGCCTGATGTCACCGCCGCCATTCGCCAGGTCATCGCCCGATACGATGCGTTGCGGGCCCGGTTCCAGGCGCGCGAAGACACGCTGCTGGCCTTTCTCAACCCGGCGGAGTCCTTTGCTGTTGAACAGGAAGATATGCGGACCTTAAGCCCGGACGCCGCCGACGAGGCCGCCACCAAATCCGCGCAGGATTTTTGCGCCCAATTGAACCGAATGGAAGGGACATGGCTGACCCGCGCCAAGGTCATCGCGTTGCCCGAAGGCGAAAGTCTGGCGATCTTGTCCTCGGCGCATATGATCGCTGATGCGGGAACCCGCAATATCGTTCTGGATGAGATTGCCGACATTCTGGATCATGGCGCCCCCCGCGCGATGCCATCGGCGGTCTATAACGACTATTCTCTGGCGGAACGGGAATTTCTCGCCGGTCCCCAAGGCGCGCAACTGATCGCGTTCTGGCGGCGCTGGTATCAGGACCAGCCCATCATGAAGGCGCCGTCCGACGGAACGCCGCTTACCTGGGGCAATGGTATTCGCATTGTGCGCAATTTCACCATTCCGGGCCGGTTGGCGGATAGCGTGCGCGCCCTGGCGGACCAATGGAAAGTCACGCCGTTTCTGATCTATTTCACCATCTATTCTATTGCCCTGGCGCGCTGGTCGGGCATGGAGCGTTTTCCCGTCCGTGTGCTGGGCGACAAGCGCACCTCGCTGGAATTGGCCAATACCGTGGGGCTGATGTTTTGCGCGGATGCGGTGGAGGTTCACGCCCCGGCCAACACAGATTTCGAAAATGTGATGCGCGGCATCCTGACAGCCTATGACACCGCTCTATCCTTGCGCATTCCCACCCTGCATTTCTGGGCGCCGCAATGTGTGCGGCCGGGAATCGAGGCCCTGGATTATCCCAACACGATACCGGCCGTGTTCAACTATTATTCCATGGGCACGCCGCGGGAGAGAATGCAAAAAAAAGCCGGTCCAGACGCCACCGCGGCGCTGCCTTGGCCGCCCCAGATCGTCACCTTGCCGCCGCAAAACTGGCAGCGGCGGTCTTCGCCGCTTTTCCTGCATGTGATGGACATGGGCCATGAGTTCGATGTGTCGCTGCAATTTTATCAGGGTGTGATCAGCCCGGCCGATCAGGACAGTTTCACCGCGCAGTTGCTGCAGGTCTTCGCCGACACGGTTCCCGCTTGAAGGGATTGGTGCCGCGCATTCTGGCGCCGAATATTTTCGGGGCGGAGATGCATGACAGGGGGCAACGGGTCGCAGTCCATCCCGAGGAAGAGGTTTTTGTCGCCAGGGCGGGAGAAAAGCGCCGCCGTGATTTTGCGTTGGGCCGAGCCTGCGCGCGCGCGGCGTTGCGGGATTTGGGCCGCGAAGCCGCCATCGGCATGGCGCAAAGCGGTGCGCCGCTTTGGCCCAAAGATGTGGTCGGCAGTATCACCCATACCCAAGGCTATGCCGCGGCCCTGGTGGCGGAGGCGCGGCATATTTCCGGCATCGGCGTGGATGCGGAGCGGATCGGCGGGGTAACGCAAGAGTTGTGGCCGCGGCTGTTTGCGCCTGCCGAGCGGGACTATCTGATGGCATGCAAAGCGGACAAGGCAACAATGGCCACCCTGTTCTTCAGCGCCAAGGAAGCCTGTTACAAGGCGTGGGGGATGAGCGGCGGGCTGCCGTTCCGGGATATCCAGATCACGCCGCAAAATGCCGGCTTTCGCGCCGAGCGGCCCGGCGCGGTGCTCCAAGGACATTATTGCGTGCAGGGCGATTTGGTGCTGACGGCCGTCTGGTTTTAGATGCTGCCTTCTTCCTCGCTGGGCGCCATCAGGCTTTCCAGACGCTCGCAAAAAGCGGCGAGGGTGGGAAACTCCAGCAGATCGGAAAGCCTCAGTTCTTCCTCTATTCCGGTTTTCGCCTGAATCTCGGCAAGCATCTTCACGCCCAACAGGGAATGACCGCCCAGGGCAAAGAAATTATCGTCGCCCTGGACAGACTTGACGCCCAAGGCGCGCGCCCAGATGGCGCCGATTTTCTCTGGAAGGGGTTTGCTCATAGTGCCGTAACGCGAAGTTGCGCGCACCCACCTGCGGTTGCAGATAGTCCATGTCCCAGGGCTGCCGCGGCACCGCCATGGCGTGACAAAGCGCGCGGTTGGCTGCATTTCATGATGATCTCCCCTTCGTTACGGCGTTGTGTCGCCTGTTTGTGGGAAGAGATTATCAGCTTCCGCCCGCAAGGTGGAAGTGCGGTTGCAGCTGCGAAATGCCTTTGTCAGGCCGCGGCCTTGGGCTCCAGCGGCAACAGGATGGTCACCGTGGTGCCCATGTTGAGGCTGCTTTCCATGGTCAGCGAGCCGCCATGCAATTCCGCCAGCTCCTTGGTCAGAGGCAGGCCCAAGCCCGTGCCTTGATGCTTCTGGCTGAGTTCGCTTTCGACCTGCCCGAACGGCTCCAGCACTTTGGGAATATCCTCGGACTTGATGCCGATGCCGGTATCGGACACCGAAATGGCGATATCGGTTCCGCGCCGGAACACGTCGATGCTAACCTCGCCGCCCACCGGCGTGAACTTCAAGGCGTTGGAGAGAAGATTGAGCAGCATCTGGTGCAACCGTTTGTCATCGCCCAACAGTAGGTCAACGCCGTCATAGACATGAACGGCGATGCCGATATGGTCGCGCGCCGCTTGGACTTCGACGCAGCGCACGCAGTCGATGATGATCTTGAGAATCTCGATTTTCTCGACGCGCAGTTCCAGCTTGCCCGCATCGAGCTTGGACAGATCGAGTAGGTCATTGATTAGTGCCAGGACATGCACGCCGCTTTTGTGGATGATCTGGGCATATTCCAGATAGCGCTCGTTCTGCAGCGGTCCGAACATCTGCTTGGACAGCATCTCCGAAAAGCCCAGGATGGCGTTGAGCGGGGTGCGCAGCTCATGGCTGGTGGAGGTGAGAAAATCCTTGCGGGCGCGGGCGGTGTTCAACGCTTCTTGTTGCCCTGCCTTTGCCTGCGCCAGCTCCGCATTTAGCGCTTCGATACGCTGCCGATACGCGTCTTCCATCGTCCGCATGGCCGAGACATCGCGGAAGGTCAGCAAAGTGCCGCCGTCGCGGGTGCGCCGCACCTCCGGCTGATAGTCGTTCATGCGGGTGGACAAAGGGAACCGCAAGTCCTGGACCGCATGCGCGCGTCCGTCGGTCAGGGCGGGAAGGGCCGCGGTGTCGAGATTGGCCGGCGGCTGGTTGGTATCCGCGGCCGGATTTGTACCGGCGCGCTTGAGGAATTCGGACTCGATCACCACCGGAAAGGCGTCGCGGAAGCTCAGATTGCAGGCGCCCAGCCGGTTGTCAGAGTCAAAATAGGCGACCGGCTCCGGCAGCTGATCGAACAGCTCCGTCAAATTTACACCCGAAGCGAGATACCGCTTTTGGTTCAATCGAATGACTGTCGGCACTAGCGCCTCCGGTTGCTTTCCGAAACGCCCCAAATCGGTCATGCCCCACATGACCTACGGCCCGCGTTCAGGGTGGCGCAGGATGGTTACCCAATCCTTAATCAGGGGATCGGTGAGTGTCTTTTATCCACAGCAAAGTGGGAAACTTCCAGGGAACTTTGAGCCCGGTGCGCGAAATGCGCGTGCGTTCTGAATCAAAACCGGCAAAATGAGTCGGCATGGGCCGCAACGGTATGACGAATAGTAAGCTGCGGTGGCCGTTCCATGCGCCAAAGGTTCTGGGCGCAGTTGAAGTTGCGTCACTTTGCTGGTGATGCCCTTGCCGCTTTCGGCACGGAGGTGTGCGCGGTGGACCATAGTCCGTGTTTTTCTAAGCGGTCTTGGGATCGTCGATGCGTCTGTTCAATCCCTTACCCAATCCTTTGGCGTAGAACCCTATCGGGTAGGACATGCATGCCGCGTCACGCAAAGGCGTGAGGGACAGTGCGCTATCACTCCGGCTCTCGCCGCCGTTTTTCTCGCCGGTTCAGGAACACAATGCTATGGAGCGCGTTTATGAGTGCAGGGGACCTACGCCACAAGGTTGCATGGCGTTGAATTCCTCCAGCAGCTTTATGCGGTCTAAGCGGCTGATCTCTGTCATTTTTTGAATGACGTATTGCTGGACGCTCGGCCAATCGTCGCCATGCAATGCGGCTGCTTCTCTGTACCACTGCTGGATTCTTTCAAGCATGGCTTGCTCCTCATGATGCTCAGAGTTGGACAGCGGATGGCGCACTGCAATCTATCCTAGCCCTTCATAACCGGTCAGTCTTCCGGTGCTCACACGGAGATAGAAGATGACGGAGCATCGGGACATCGCCTTTGAAGGTCATAATTCGCTGCGAATCGAGATCGTTACCAAGCTAGACCAGTTTATGCACGTTATGGCGGTTCGTGCCATCTGCTATATGGAGGACACGCTCTTCCCTGCGGATCAAGCTTTTGACGGTAACGACTTTCAGTGCACCCATATCGTCGTCTATCTCCAAGATGAGCCCATTGGCGCGGTCCGTATCCGCTGGTTCAAGGATTTCGCGAAGATCGAGCGGACGGCCTTCCGTCCCCGCTACCGCGACGTTCACTATCTAAAGGCTCTTGCGGACTTCGTTTTCAGCCATATCGCCCGCAAGGGTTATGCCCGGGCCATCACCCATGCCAGCCCGAAATATGCCCGCCTTTGGCGCATCTTGCTGGGCATGAAGCGGGTGCCCAAACCGGCCGCCACCTATTTCGGCGAGGAATATGTGGAGCTTGCCAAGGAGCTCGATGTTCCGGCCAACGCGATTAGGGACGACAGCGCTATCGAAGTTCTGTTCCGGACCGAAGGGGACTGGGACAGCAACGGACGGTATGAAACGGCGCGCTGATGGCTACGCGTCAAATCACCGAAACGGTCACCTGCGCCTATATCGCCGATGTCCTGATGCTCCAAAGCGAGATGCTGCGCCGATTGTCTCGCGGAGAAGCCATGGAACTCGCGCAGCTGGGCGCGGTGATGGAAGAAATCGGGACCCTGTATCTGGGTCTATCCGAGGCTATCCGGCATTCGGCCCAGCACGCTTCCCATACCGCTATGTCTGACCCTGCTCCGGTGGGGCAGGCATCCCCATGGATAGATGGTGTATGGAGGGCGAAAGAGCATTACGGGAAATTGTCTCAAAATTGAGCTCTTCCGCGAACACGTCGCGCTCGGCCGAGAATATGTCGGCCAGCCAATCGAACACGATGCGCACCGGGCGGGCTTTGAGGCGTTCGGATTGGGCGTGGATGTAGATCGGCAGTTTCACGTGAATGCCCATGCCCACGGGAATAAAATCAGGATCGGCCATCACGAAATTGCCCAATAGTCCGATTCCGGCACCCGCCTTGATCATCAATCCATAGGCAAAAGGATTGTCGCAGTGATGGGCGGTGATACCGCGCGCCACCGCGCTGCGCCAAGGCGCAAAGGTCGGCGTTTGCGAAGCGTAATAGTCGGTGTCGACGAAGCGATGCCGGGGTAGCGTCTCCCAGGTCGGCACGCCATGCTCGTCGATATAGGAGCGTGCCGCGGTTCCCAACAAGTGCAGAAACCCCACCGGCCGGGATTCCAGATCGGCATCATTGAGCGGGCCGAATCCCACCATCACGTCGCATTGATTTTCCCGGAAGCTCAAAAGGTTCACCGGGTTGCGGATGCGGGTATGGATTTTGGGATATTGCTGCGCAAATCCCGCCAGGCCTGGAACGATGAAAAAGCCCGTCAGCGCTTCGGTGGCGACGATACGCACCTGACCCTCGGCCTCGCGGGTTTCCGCGCGCAGTTCGTGCGACATGGCGAACAGCATTTGATCGAGCGCCAACAGTCTGTTGGCAAGCTCGCGCCCCCGGTCGGTGAGCTGGACGCCGCTGTTGGAGGACACCAG
>DATEEB010000189.1:0-20218 GCA_035281345.1 Rhizomicrobium sp.
CTGCCCCATCCGATTTCCGGTCCCAAGCTTATCGGCGGATTGCGCGAAATCGCCGCCGGTCATGACGCCCTGATCTGCGATGTCTGGGGCGTGGTGCATGACGGCCAACGCCATCACCCCGAGGCCGCCGAGGCGCTGTACAGCTTCAAGGACAAGCATGGGCCGGTGGTGCTGCTCACCAATGCGCCGCGGGTCCCTGCCGAAGTGGCGATCCAATGCGCCAGTTATGGCCTTCCCAGCGATTGCTATGACGCCATCGTCAGCTCCGGCGGGGTGGCGCGCGAGGCGCTTGCCCGGCGCAGCGCGAATGAAAAAGGCCATACTGTGCCGCTTTATTATCTTGGGCCCGACCGCGACCTGGCTATGATCGAGGGGCTGAATGTCCGCCGCACGGACATCGCGCAAGCCGAGGTGGTGCTGGCCATCGGCATGCGCGACGATCTGAACGAGGTCCCCGCCGACTATGCCGAAGAACTGGCGGCGATGCGGGCGCGCGGTTTGACCATGCTATGCGCCAATCCGGATTTGGTGGTGCATCGCGGGGAGAAGCTGCTCTATTGCGCGGGGTCTTTGGCGCAAGCCTATGAGGCCCTGGGAGGCAGCGTGATCTATTACGGCAAGCCGCATTTGCCGGTGTACGAATCAGCGCTTGCCACGCTGCAAAATCTGCTGGGGCATCCCCCCAAGCGGCCTTTGGCGGTGGGCGACGGTCTTTTGACCGATATCAAGGGGGCCAATCGCGCAAATATCGAAGCCCTGTTCGTCGCCGACGGGGTTCATGGCGAGGACATCGGGCCTTATACTGAGGACCATCTTGCAGCCCTGTTTACCCGCTTTGGGGCGGCGGCGGGCAGCGCAACCCGCAAACTGATTTGGTAAGGGGCCAGGGTGAAGCGATGACCAGCGTTTTTCTCGACGAGCTTGAGCCCGGCATGTCCGCCACGATCGAGCACACCATCAGCGAGCGCGACATTCAGTTGTTCGGTGAAGCGACTGGTGACATGAATCCCGTGCATTTCGACGAGGACTATGCCCGCAAGACCGTGTTTCGCGGCCGGGTGGCGCATGGGGCGCTGGCCATCGGCTTTATTTCCGCTCTAGTGGGCACCAAGCTGCCCGGCGACGGCTCTATTTTTCTCTCTGCCAGCATTGTGTTCAAATTGCCGGTCCGGATCGGCGACACGGTGGTGACCACCGCCACGGTGCGAGAAATCAATGGCCGCGCCGTGGTGATGGATTGTATCTGCACGGTGGATGGCCGCCAGGTGCTGGAATCCGAAGCCCATGTGCTGGCGCCGCGCCGCCCAGTGGCAGACACGCCCGTACCCGGTGCCAAGGATTAGCATTGAGAATTTTCCGCCATTTCGATGACGCACCGCCGGCCTTTCGGGGCGCGGTGGCGGCCATCGGCAATTTCGACGGCGTGCATCGCGGCCATCGCGCCTTGATCGCGGAAGCCAAGATTCAAGCAGAGGCGCGCCGCAGCTCCCTGGCGGTGCTCAGCTTCGAGCCGCATCCGCAGGAATTCTTCAGGCCGTCGCCTGAATCTTTTCGCCTGACGCCGCTGCGCGCCAAGGCGCGGCTGCTCGCGGATCTGGGCGTGGATGCGCTGTTCGCCCTGCCGTTCGACGCCGAAATGGCGCGGCGCAGTCCGCAGGATTTTGTGCTCCATGTTTTGCTCGCCGGGCTGGGAATCAGTGGCGTGGTGGTGGGGCATGACTTTGAATTCGGCCAAAAGCGCGCCGGCAATCTGGCGGTGCTCTCTTATATGGGTGAGATGGAAGGCTTTAGCGTCACCGCCTTCGACACGGTGACGGCCCATTCTTCTCATGAAAAAAGTGGCGATGAAAAGATTTCGTCCAGCCTGATCCGCCAGCTGCTGAAACAGGCCAGGCCCGAAGATGCCGCGCGGCTGTTGGGGCGGCCCTGGGCGGTGGAAGCCCGCGTCGAGCATGGCGATGCGCGCGGCCGTAAGATGGGCTTTCCCACCGCCAATATGCATCTGGGTCACTGCCTGGCGCCCGCTTTCGGGGTCTATGCGGTGCGGGTCAATATCCTGGAAGGCGACCGCGCGGTGGCGCGCCATGACGGTGTCGCCAATTTCGGCATCCGGCCCATGTACCAGGTAGATGTGCCGCTGCTGGAAACCCATCTGTTCGATTTCGACGGCGATCTCTACGGCAAATATCTGTCGGTGGAGCTGATCCGCTATATCCGTCCGGAAGGCAAATTCCCCAGCCAGGATGCGTTGATCGCCCAGATCGCCGCCGATGCCGGCAAGGCGCGGGAAATCCTGGCAAAAACGCCTTAACTGGACGGGTGCGACACCCCCTGTTAGAAGCGTCCACCCATGTCCGAAAAGCCTGAAAAACCCGCCGAATCCCCGGATTACCGGGCGACCCTGTTCCTGCCAGCCACCGACTTCCCCATGAAGGCGGGGCTGCCGGAGGCCGAGCCCAAATGGCTGGCCCATTGGGCGGCGATGGACCTGTATGGACGCTTGCGCGCGCGCGCCAAAGGGCGGCCTCTCTTCATCCTGCATGACGGCCCGATCTATGCGAATGGCGACATTCATTCGGGCACCGGCCTCAACCACATCCTGAAGGATTTCGTGGTGCGCAGCCAAGGCATGCTGGGCAAGGACGCGCCCTATGTGCCGGGCTGGGATTGTCACGGCCTTCCCATCGAATGGAAGGTGGAAGAGAAATTCCGCAGCCAGGGGCAGGCCAAGGACGATATCCCCAAGGATGTGCTGCGCACCGAATGCCGCAAATTCGCCGGTCATTGGTTGAATGTGCAGCGCGAGCAGATCAAGCGGCTGGGCCAGATCGGCGATTTCGCGCGTCCCTACACCACCATGAACTTCAAGGCGGAAGCGGTGATCGCGCGCGAGGCGATGAAGTTCGTAGAGAACGGCCTTCTGTATCGCGGCTTTCGTCCGGTGATGTGGTCGCCGGTGGAAAAGACCGCGCTGGCCGATGCCGAGGTCGAGTATCACGAGAAGCAGTCGCCCACGATCTATGTCAAATTCCCGCTGGTAAAGTCCTCACCAGAACTCGCGCATACTTTCATCGTGATCTGGACCACCACGCCTTGGACCATTCCGGGCAACCGCGCCATCGCCTTCTCGCCGGAAATTTCCTACGGCCTCTATCAAGTGGCGGATGCCACCGACGGATCGCTCGCCCGCGCCAGCGAACAGTTGCTGTTGGCCGACACCTTGGCCGAGCAAGTGGCCAAGCATGCCAAGATGATGCTGTCGCGGGTTCGCACCGTCACGGCGGACGAACTCAAATCGCTGGCGGCGGCGCATCCGCTGCGCAGCCTGGGCTACACCTTCGACGTGCCGGTGCTGCCGGCCGCCTTTGTCACCGCCGATACCGGCACCGGCTTTGTCCATAACGCGCCCGGGCATGGTGAAGACGATTTCGAGTTGATGCTGGGAAGGGACCGCGACTATCCGGCCAAGAATCCCGACGCCTTCAGCCTGGTGCTGCCGGATGGCTCTTATGCGCCGCATGTTCCGGCCTTCGCGGGCAAGCGCATCCTGACGCCGGAAGGCAAGGACGGTGACGCCAATGGCGCGGTGATCAAGGAGTTGATCGCGCATGGCAAGCTGTTGGCCAAGGGCGCCTTGCGCCATTCCTATCCGCACAGCTGGCGCTCCAAGGCGCCGGTGATCTTCCGCGCCACGCCGCAATGGTTTGTCGCCATCGACAAGCCCTTTATGGGCGGCAAGACCCTGCGCCAGCTTGCCATGACCGCGATCGGCGAAACTCAATGGTATCCGCCGCGCGGGGCAAACCGCATCGGCTCGATGGTGGAGGGGCGGCCCGATTGGGTGTTGTCGCGCCAGCGCGCCTGGGGCGTGCCGCTGGCGATTTTTGTTGAGAAGAAAAGCGGCCAAGTACTCAACGACCCTGCCGTCTTCAAGCGTATCGAACAAGCCTTCGAGGCCGAAGGCGCCGATGCCTGGTTCACATCGCGCCCCGAGCGTTTTTTGGGCGAGGGGCGCAATCCGGACGATTACGAACAGGTGACCGACATTCTGGATGTGTGGTTCGATTCCGGCTCGACCCATGCCTTTGTGGTCGAGCAGCCGATTGACCCCAACTGGCCCAAAGCAGCGCGCGCCGACCTTTATCTGGAAGGCTCCGACCAGCATCGCGGCTGGTTTCAGTCCTCGCTGCTGGAAAGCGTGGGCACGCGCGGACACGCGCCGTATCGCGGCGTCTTGACCCACGGCTTTGTCTTGGATGAGCAGGGCCGCAAAATGTCCAAGTCGCTGGGCAACACCCTGGCACCGCAGGTGATCGCCGAAAAGAACGGCGCGGAGATTTTGCGCCTGTGGGCGGCATCCTCGGATTTCACCGAGGATCTGCGCATCGGCCAGGACATCATCAAGGCCAATGTCGAAGCCTATCGCCGCCTGCGCAACACCATCCGTTTCATGCTGGCCAATCTGTCGGGCTTCAGCGAGAAAGAGCGCATCGACTATTCCCAGATGCCGGAGTTGGAGCGCTATATGCTGGCGCGGCTGGCCGAACTCGACGCCATCGTCCGCAAGGCTTATGAGAATTTCGATTTCGGGCTGGTCAACACCACGCTTTTCAATTTCTGCACCAACGATCTGTCGGCCTTCTATTTCGACATTCGCAAGGACGCGCTCTATTGCGATTCCGCGGGCAGCACGCGGCGGCGCAGTGTTCGCACCGTCACCGATGAGATCTTCCGCCGCATTGTCACCTGGTTCGCGCCCATTCTCTGTTTCACCATGGAAGAGGCCTGGACCATGCGCTTCGGCATGGACCAGAGCGTGCATCTGAATGACTTTTTCCCAGTGCCGACAGAATGGGTGAATGCGGAATTGATTGCGAAGTGGGCGCGCATTCGTCAGATTCGCAAGGTCGTTACGGGCGCGCTTGAGATTGCGCGCGCGGAAAAGAAAATCGGCTCATCTTTGGAGGCCGTCGCGCTTGTTCGGTTGAAAGATCCTGCCGACTTTCCTATCGCGCAGGATATTCCATGGGACGAGGTCACCATTACTTCGGAAGCCCGTGTCGAGGCAGCGGCGGATTTCGGAGTAGACGATTTTCAACTTGCCGATGAACCTAAGGTGGCGGTTCATTTCGGACATGCCAATGCCAGAGGCAAAAAATGCGCCCGTTGCTGGCGCGTGTTGGAAGAGACGCGGCCCACCACCCATCTCTGCAATCGCTGCACCGATGCCGTCGCCGTCCTGGAGCCGGCATGACCAAGTTGCAGCCGCGTGAAGTAGGCCTGATCGCGGCCGCCTTGGCGCTGATCGCCGACCAGGGCTCCAAACTGTTCATGCTCTATGGCGCGGGGTTCGTTCACATGCCGCCGGGGGCTTCGGTTCCTGTCTTGCCGTTCTTTAATCTTGTGATGGTGTGGAATCCGGGCATTTCCTACGGCCTGTTTCCGGCGTCCAGTGCCCTGGGCACCGCGGTCCTGGTGGGGATCAGCCTGGTGGCGGTGGCGGGCTTGACCTGGTGGCTTTGGGGGGCGACCAGCCGGGCGCTGACGGCCGGATTCGGCCTGATTATCGGCGGCGCCCTGGGAAACCTGATCGACCGGCTGATCTACGGCAAAGTGGCGGATTTTTTCCACTTTTACGGCTTCGGTTATGACTGGTATGTCTTCAATATCGCCGACTTGGCGATCACCCTGGGGGCCGTGGCCATCCTCTATGATGTGCTTAAGCCTTCGGAAACGGCGCGGGATTCTGGCCATGAGGTTTGAAATGAAGCGATTGACGGCGGTGGTGGGGCTCTGCCTGTGCGCGGTGGCGCTCACGGGATGCGAGTCCTTTCGCAAGGCCGCGGGTCTGGAAAAAAGATCGCCCGACGAATTCGCCGTCACCACCAAGGCGCCTTTGGTCATCCCGCCGGATTTCAATCTGCGTCCGCCCATGCCGGGCGCGCCGCCTTCCAACACCCGCGATCCCGCCACCAATGCGGAGACCGCTCTGTTCTCCAATCGTGATCCGCAAGCGGTGGCCAATAGCTTGCCGGGCACTTTCACGCCGGGCGAAAGACTGTTCCTGGCCAATGCCAAGGTGCAGAACAGCGACCCGGCCATTCGTGCCCGCCTTAACGCCGATCAGCGCGCGGCGGTGCAGAATGCCGACCGCAGTTTCACCGATCGCATCCTGAACACCAAGCCCACGCCCGATACGGGGCGGCCGGTGAATGCCGATGCCGAAATCGCCAAGGGCAAGCGGACCGCGGCGCCGAAAAGAAAAGAGAGCGGCGGCTGGTTTGACTGGTTCTAAGCCTGTCTTGTTGCGCGCGGTTTGGATCGTCGCGGCGCTGTGTGCCGGGATCCCGGCCAGCGCGCAAATCAGCGATACCGCCGCCAATCGCGCCAAGCTGTCTCAGCCCGCCCCGGTCAATCCGCGCCAGACCGGCAACAACACCTTTCAGTTCGCGCTCGCCAACGGCATGCAGGTGCTGGTGATCCCCGATCACCGCGCCCCGGTCGTCACGCAGATGCTGTGGTTCCGGGTGGGCGCGGTGGACGATCCGCCGGGCATTTCCGGTTTGGCGCACTTCTTCGAGCATATGATGTTCCGGGGCACCAAGACGAATCCGGACGATGCCTTTTCCCAGACCATCGCCAAGAATGGGGGCGAGACCAACGCCTTCACCAGCCACGACTACACCGCTTTCTATGAGCAGATCGCCAAGGACCGGCTGCCGCTGGCGATGCGGCTGGAGGCGGACCGTCTCGCCAATCTGGACCTGTCCGATGCCCATGTCGCGCCGGAACGCGATGTGGTGCTGGAAGAACGCCGCATGCGGGTGGAGAATGAACCCCAGGCGCTGATGGGCGAACAGATGCGCGCCGCGCTGCATCTGTCCCATCCGTATGGCCGTCCGGTGATCGGCTGGTCCGAGGAGTTGCGCCGCATCGACCGCACCTCGGCGCAGGATTTCTATGACCGCCATTATGGTCCCAACAACGCCATTCTGGTGATCGCGGGCGATGTCACGCCTGAGGATGTGCGCAAGATGGCGCAGGAAGCCTACGGCAAGGTGCCGGCGCGCGAGCTTGAGCCGCGCGCCGAATTCAGCGAGCCGCCGCGGATGGCGGAAACCCGCATGAGCATCACCCGCGCCGACGCGCGGGTGCCGATCTTCAGCCGCCTCTATCGCGTGCCGTCCTATGCGCAGGGGCGGCCTGGGCAGGCGGAAGGGTTGGAAACCTATGCCCAACTGCTGGGCGGCGATCAAACCTCCATGCTTTATCGCGTGCTGGTCGAACAGAAGAAATTGGCCACCGATGCCGGCGCCAGTTATGACGGCTTTGCCCGCGATAGCGGGGAATTCTCCGTCTATGCCGTGCCGCGTCCCGGCGTGAAGTTGGAAGCGCTGGAAAAAGCGGTCGATCAAGTGCTGGGCGTCACCGCTTTGGCCTTGCCGCGCGACAATGATCTGAGCCGCGCCAAGACCCAGCTGGTGGCCAGTGTCACCTATCGCCGCGACAGTCAATTCGCTTTGGCCAGCGCCTATGGTCAAGCGCTGACCATCGGTTTGACGGTGGACGACGTCAATGAATGGCCGGCGCGCATTCGCGCGGTGAACGCGGAAAGCGTGCGCCGCGCCGCGCAATCCTTGTCCAAGCGGCAGGCGGTGACGGGCTATTTGATCCCCGGAGGCGGGAAGTGATTTTTTGTGGTCGCACGCCTTCGATATTTGCGCTCGCTCGCGCGCATACGCTGTCGCTATGCGCTGCTGGTCGATGCTCCCGGACTACGGTGGCATTTGTCCTGGCGTTCATGGCTGCCAGCCTGGGGTCCGCGTATGCGGCGAGTATCCAGAACATCGACCTGGGCAAGCGGGCGCAAGTCTGGTTCGCCGAGGACCACACCGTCCCCATTGTCGCGCTCAATATCTCCTTGCCCGCCGGCTCGGCTTACGATCTGCCCGGCAAGGCGGGTCTGGCCGCCTTTGCCGGCGCCATGCTGGACGAGGGGGCTGGCGATCTGGATTCCAAGTCGTTCCACGAAGCCCTGGCCAATCGCGCCATCGCCTTTAGCGCCCGGGCCGAGCGCGACTATCTGGTGATTTCCATCTCCACCCTGAAAGAGCATGCGCCCGAAGCGATGCGGCTGTTGCGGATGGCGCTCACCCGTCCGCGTTTTGAGGCCGAACCGCTGCAGCGGGTACGCACCCAGATCATCCAATCGCTGCAGCAAGACCAGGTTGAGCCGCAACGCGTTGCCGCCCGCGGCTTCGCGCGTCAATTTTTCGGCGGCCATGCCTATGCCCATCCCATCGCCGGCGAGATCGCCAGCGTTTCTTCCATCACCGCCGCCGATTTGCGCGCCTTTGCCCGCAGCCATTGGGTGAAGAGCGGCTTGAAGGTGGCGGTGGCGGGTGACATCACCCCCGCGTCGCTGACCAAATTGCTCAGCGACGCGTTCAAACCGGTGTCGGGCGCCAATCCGCCGCCCTTGCCCAATATCGGACGGCTGGGCGCGCCCGGTGTGCATGTCATCGCGCTGCCGGTGCCTCAGCCGACGGCGGCTTTCGGATTGCCGGGCATCATGCGCCATGATCCGGATTTCATTCCCGGCTATGTCGCCAATCATATTCTGGGTGGCGGCGGGTTTTCGTCCCGCCTGACCCAGGAAATACGGGTCAAGCGCGGCTTGACCTACGGCATTTCCACCTCGCTGACCGCCTATAACAAGGCCAGCGTGATGCAAGGCGCGGTGGCGACCCGCGCCAACGCCATCCGCCAGACGGTGCAGGTGGTACGCCAAACTTTGGGTGCGTTCGCCGCCGACGGTCCCACCCAGCAGGAATTGGACGACGCCAAGACGTATCTCACCGGCAGTTTCCCCTTGGCCTTCGCCTCCAACAGCGGCACGGCGGCGCAGCTGGGCACTTTCCAGCGCCAGAATCTGGATATCGGCTATGTCGCCCGCCGCAATTCCCTGATTCAGGCGGTGACTTTGGCCGATGTGCGCCGGGTGGCCAAACGGCTGTTCGATCCTTCGCATCTGACGGTGGTGATCGGCGGCACCCCCGCCGATGGTCGCCGCACCGCGCCGCAAGTCCGCCGTCCGCCGCCGCCGCCCGGTGCCCAGCCGCCCGAACAGGTTCCCGTCACACCGGCGTCAAAACCGGCCGCTAAGCCGCTGGACGGCCAGCCGGCCAGTCCGCAAGCGGTCCAAAAGCCCTGAGAGTTGTTGATGATTGGGCTTTTGCGGCGGTATCCGAAACCCTTTTGGTAGAGTGACTCATGGTCCAGCCCTTCACCGTCAATCTTGAACTCGCTTTGACTGGCAAAGGCGCGCCGCCGCGCGCTGCTTATGAACAGGCGCTGGCCAACAGCGCCGCGGCGCTGGATTGTCTGCGCCGGCAGCATGCCGACAAAAGTCTGGAGCTTTTGGGCATCCCCAAGCGCAGCGATGATTTGCGCGCGGCGTCCAAACAGGCCGCCGCCCTGAAAGGGTTCGCCACGGTGGTGGTGCTCGGCATTGGTGGTTCAAGCCTGGGCGGGCAGGCGCTGACGGCGCTGCGCAAAGTGGCAAAACCTTTTGTGGAATTTCACGACAATCCCGATCCTTTCAGCTGGGCCAAGGCGCTGGGGCGCTTCGCTCTCAAGAAGACGCATTTCATTGCCATCTCCAAGTCCGGCGGCACCGCCGAAACCCTGATGCAGGTGCTGACCGCCGCGGACGCGCTGGAGAAGCTGGGCGTCAAGTCGCTGAAAAAGCATTTCACCATCATCACCGAGCCGCACCCAAGCGCGCTGGCGGATTTTGCCGACAATATCGGCGCGGTGAAATTGGACCATCCGCTGGGTGTGGGCGGGCGCTATTCGGTGCTCAGCATGGTGGGGGCGCTGCCCGGCCTGACGATGGGACTGAATTTCAAGCAGCTGCGCGCGGGCGCGCAGGCCGCTCTGGAGGAGGTGCTGAACGCCAAGTCGCCGGCCTATGCGCCCGCAGCTTGCGGGGCGGCGCTGCATTATGCCTTGAGCCAGCAAGGCAAGCTCGCCACCACGGTGCTGTGGCCCTATGTCGACGATCTGAATGTGTTCGGCGGCTGGTGGCGTCAGCTCTGGGCCGAAAGTCTGGGCAAGGACGGCCAAGGTTCGACGCCGGTCTCGGTGCTGGGCCCGGTGGATCAGCACAGCCAGCTACAATTGTTTCGCGATGGTCCCGATACCGCTTTGTTCACGCTGATGACGGTGGACACCAAGGGCAAGGGGCCCGCCGCGCCGCGCGCGCGCGCCAATGCGCTGGGCCTGAAATATCTCGCCGGCAAGAAGCTGGGCGACCTGGTGGATGCGGAAGCCCGCGCCACGGCGCAGACCCTGTTCAAGAATGCAAAGCCGGTCCGCCAGATTCATCTTCCCAAAGTGGACGAATTCCATATGGGCGCGCTGATGATGCACTTCATGCTGGAGACCATCATCATGGGCAAGTTGATGAATGTGGATCCTTTCGACCAGCCTGGGGTCGAAGAGGGAAAAATTCTCGCCCGGCAGTATTTGGCCGAGAAGTAATGGCGATACGGCGGCTTTCAGAAGGCACGGTCAACCGGATCGCCGCTGGCGAAGTGGTCGAGCGTCCCGCCGCCGCGATCAAGGAGCTGATCGAGAATGCCATGGATGCGGGCGCCACCCGCATCGACATCGCCGCTTCCCATGGCGGTGCCGATCTGCTGTTGGTGGAGGATGACGGCGCCGGCATGTCGGCGGATGACCTGAGCCTGGCGATTCTGCGCCATGCCACCTCCAAGCTGCCTCTGGCCGATGGCGAAGACGATCTTTCGCACATTGTCACCATGGGGTTCCGCGGCGAGGCGCTGCCTTCCATCGGCGCGGTGGCGCGGCTCTCTTTGGCCAGTCGCACGCGCGATGGCGAAGCGGCGGAAATCAAAGTGGATGGCGGCAGGATCGAAGGGCCCAAACCGGCCGCCTTCCGCGCCCGCGGCCAGCACGGCACAAGAGCCGAAGTGCGTGAGCTGTTTTACGCCACCCCGGCGCGGCTGAAATTCCTCAAATCCACCCGTTCGGAAGACTTGGCGATCACCGACACGGTCAAGCGGCTGGCGATGGCGCGCCCCGATATCGGTTTCACGCTGACCCTGGACGGGCGCAAGACCCTGGATCTGCCGTCTGAATCTGATTTGATGGATGGCCGCTTGCCACGCCTGGCCAAGATCATGGGCCGCGATTTCGGCGACAATGCCGCGGCGGTCGAGGCGTCGCGCGAAGGTGTGCGTTTGAGCGGTTATGCCGGGCTTCCCACCTACAACCGCGCCAATGCCGCGATGCAGTTTTTGTTCGTCAATGGCCGGCCCGTGCGCGACAAGCTGTTAGTGGGGGCGGTGCGCGGCGCCTATGCCGATTTCCTGGCGCGCGACCGCCATCCGGCGTTGGCGCTGTTTTTGGATTGCGATCCGAGTTTCGTGGATGTGAATGTCCATCCCGCCAAGACCGAAGTGCGGTTCCGCGATGCGGGGCTGGTGCGCGGGCTGATTGTTGGCGCCCTGAAACACGCCCTGAGCGAGGCGGGCCATCGCGCCTCCACCACCGTGGCCGGCGCTGCCATGGCCGCCTTTCAGCGCCAAGCGCCGGCTTTTGCGCCATCCTTTGCCAGAGGTTTCAGCGAGCCTGCGCCCGCCATGTTCCACGCCCCCATGTCGGCCAAGGTAGAAGATGCATCGGTCCCACCGGTGCCCGATGCGCCCCAGGAAAATTATCAACTCGGCGTCGCCCGCGCCCAGTTGCACGAAACTTATGTGGTGGCCCAGACCCAAGACGGCATTGTGATTGTGGACCAGCATGCCGCCCATGAGCGGCTGGTCTATGAGCGGATGAAGAAGGCGCTGGCCAATGGCGGCGTGGCGCGCCAGCCCCTGTTGATCCCCGAAGTGGTGGAGATGGACCCATCGGAAGTGGCGCGGGTGACGGGCCGCGCCGCCGAACTGGCTGAACTGGGTCTGGTGATCGAGACCTTCGGACCCGATGCGGTGGTGGTGCGCGAAGTGCCGGCCATGCTGGGCAAGCTGGATGTGAAAGGCCTGATGCGCGACCTGGCGGACGAGATCGCGGAGAGCGGCAACGCGCTGTCACTCAAGGAACGGCTGGAAGAAGTTTCCGGCACGCTGGCCTGCCATATGAGCGTGCGCGCCGGACGGCGTCTCAATGCCGAGGAGATGAACGCCCTGCTGCGGGAAATGGAGGCCACGCCGCACAGCGGCCAGTGCAATCACGGACGTCCGACCTATGTCGAACTGAAGTTGGCGGATATCGAGAAACTGTTCGGGCGGCGGTGAACTTTATTCCCCCTCCCCTTGCGGGGTCCGAAGGACGGGCGCGCGCCCAAGCGCGCCCCGCAGGGCAAATCATTTGGCGAAAGCCAAATGATTTGGGGGAGGGGATCGTGCTGCTTCACCCCCACCCGAATGGATCACGTGACCCGCGATCCATTCGCCCTCCCCCGTCAAGGGGGAGGGGATTACCGTGATTGAGTCAAAAACCGCACCCGCGTTTCGCCATAATCGCGTTCGTCCAGCAGGGTGAAACCAGACAGATCAATCTCTTCTCCCGCCTCCGTCTCCGCCACCAGCAGCGCCTTGTCCGCAAGCCAGCCGCCATCCTTCAAACTTTTCAGCGCGGGCGGGATCAGATTCTGGCGATAGGGCGGATCCAGAAACACCAGATCGAACGGCCCGCCCGCCGACGGTCCCAGCGGCCCAAGATCGCATGCATCGCGCCGCCAGATGCGGGTGGCGCCCGTCAGGCCCAAGGCTTCGACATTCTCGCGCTGAAGGGCGCGGCTGTCGGCGCTGTCATCCACCAGCAGGCACCAACGCCCGCCCTGGCTGATGGCTTCGATCCCCAAGGCGCCGGTGCCGGCGAACAGGTCCAACACCGCCGCGCCTTCCAGCGCAAAGCCGATGCCGAAATCCTTATGCCGCAGGATGTTGAAAATCGCCTGGCGGGTGCGGTCGGAGGTGGGGCGCACGCGGGCATCATCCGGCGTCACCAGCCTGCGTCCCCCCAATTTTCCGCCTGTTATCCGCATTCTGATCCCGATTTTGGCCCCAAAAGACGGTAACTGCCGCCCCGAACTGGCGAATAGCATGGTGACGGTTTATAGGGCAGGGCCATGAGGCGTCTTCTTCTATCCTTGGCCTTGTTGTTGGCCGCAATCCCGGCCTTCGCCCAGGACACAGGTCCCAAGGTGCAAGCCCGGCTGGTGGCCGAGGACAAAGCGGTGGCGCCCGGCGGCGCCATCACCATCGCGCTGGAAGAAAAGATCGCGCCCGGCTGGCACACCTATTGGAAATACCCTGGCGATGCCGGCGCCCCCACCGAAATCCAATGGACCCTGCCGCCGGGCTGGAAAGCCGAAGCCATCCAATGGCCGCGCCCCAAACGCCTGCCCGTCGGCCCGCTGATGGACTATGGCTATGGAGGCACGCTGTGGCTGTTGACCAAGATCACCGCGCCCGCCGATGCCAAAGGCCCCGTGACCATCCGGGCGCAAGCAAACTGGCTGGTCTGCGAGCGCATCTGCGTGCCGGAAGAAGCCGCCTTGATCTTGACCGTGGCGGTGGGCGAGCCCGAGCCCGATCCGGCGGTGGCAAAAGATTTTGCGGCGGCGCGCGCCCTGCTTCCCATCGCCTCGCCGTGGAAGCTCACCTATGCGCTGGGGGAAAATCTCGATCTCTATATCGCGGCGCCCTCTTTGGTTGCCGCCCGCTCGACGGTGGTGGATTTCTTTCCCGCCCGGGCTGGCTTGATCAAGAACGCCGCGCCCCAACGCCTCGGTTATGCGGCGGATGGCTTGGTGTTGCGGCTGGTGCCGGGCAACAAGGTTTCGGGCCCGTTGGAGGGCCTGTTGGTGCTGACCTCGCAGGACGGATCGGTGCAAGCCTTGGACATCAGCGCGCCGCCGGGCCCGGTGCCGCGCGCAAGCTTCGATGCCGCGCGCGGTGAACTCAATCTTGGTCTGGCGATCCTGTTCGCGCTGATCGGCGGGTTGATCCTCAATGTGATGCCTTGCGTGCTGCCCATCCTGGCGATGAAAGCTTTGTCGGTGGCAAGCCATGGCGCAAAGGGACGCCACGAAAGCTTTGCCTATGTCGCGGGCGCGGTTATGTCCTTCGCGGTTTTGGGTCTTGCGATCGTGGTGTTGCGCGCGGCCGGCCAAAGCGTGGGCTGGGGCTTTCAGCTGCAGTCGCCCATGGCGGTGGCGGGTTTCGCGCTGCTGGTGTTCGCGGTGGCGCTCAATCTGTCCGGCCTGTTCGAGGTGGGCAGTGTCACGGCCGGCGAGGGACTGGCCAGCCGTGGCGGACGGGTAGGGGCATTTTTCACCGGCGTCTTGGCGGTGGCGGTGGCCGCGCCCTGCACCGCGCCCTTCATGGCGGCGGCGTTGGGATTTGCCTTGACGCAAAGCGCCGGTTCGGCGCTGGCGGTGTTTGTGGCGCTGGGTCTGGGCTTTGCCTTGCCATTCCTGCTGCTGGGTATTTGGCCGCGCGCCTTGGCGTTTCTTCCCAAGCCGGGTGCTTGGATGCTCACCTTCAAGCAGTTCCTGGCCTTTCCCATGTATGCCGCTGCCGCCTGGCTGGTCTGGGTGCTGGCGCAACAGGCCGGTTCGCGCGGTTTGGCGCTGATATTGGCGGCGATGATTGCCTTGGCCATGGCCGCCTGGTTGTGGAGCGCAACGCGCGGTCTTGGCGCCCGCGGGCGCGGCATCGGTGCGCTGATCGCGCTTTTGCTGCTGGCGGCCAGCCTCTACGGCGTCGGCCTGTTGCGCGGCGCGACGCCCGCTACAGCCTCGACCTCCAAACTGGGCGAGCCTTACAGCGCCGCCAAGCTGGCGGACCTGCGCGCCGCAAACCGTGCCGTCTTTGTCGACGCCACCGCCGCCTGGTGCATCACCTGTCTGGTGAATGAGGATGCGGTTCTGTCGCGCGCCAGCGTTCAAAAGGCTTTTGCCGCCAAGAATGTCGCCTATCTGGTGGCCGATTGGACCAACCGGAATCCGGAAGTCACTGCCCTGCTCAAGGACAATGGCCGCTCCGGCGTGCCGCTATACCTCTATTATGCGCCGGGCGCGAAAACGCCCATCATCCTGCCCCAAATCCTGACCGAGAGCGGGGTGCTGGGCGTGATCGGCGGCTGATCAGTGCACGGCCTGAGTTGGCGCGCGCCGTTGCGCGGGCATATGCTGCTCGCCCTCATGACCCGCAAAACGCCGTTCCCATTCCCGGTATTCCTCGGGCGACAAGCGATAGCGGCGGCAAGCCTCCATCATGCTCAAAGCGCCGGTCTGTACGGCGGCCACCACTTCGGCCTTGCGGCGGGCGATCCAGCGAACCGTATTGGCGGGGGGAATATTGAGCGAGAAAAAGGCGCCATCGTCCGGGGTGGCGGCCCTATCGGTATATCCATCGCAGAAGTGTTTCATGAGCGGCTCCTAAGTTGCCGCCCCCAGCTGCGGCAATCCTAGAAGCGGCCTCTTAACGCCAAACCAAGACAGTCCGCCGCATTTTATGCAACCGCAGCCGTTCAATAGGTCTTTGGTTCCGCGGCGGAACCGCCTTTGACTTTCTTTTCTGCTTCCACCACCGCCGGGCTGCTCGCCGTTTGAGCTTCGCTTTCGCGCCCCGCGGGCGCGCCGATAATGTGATTGCCGCCGGAAAAAGACGGCGGGTCGCTGGCGGGGAAACTGTCCGCCATCTGGGCGTCGATTTTTTCTTCCTTGGTCTTGGGCTGTTTGTCGGTACTGTGATGCTCCGGCATTTTTTCATGCGGCTTGGGGTGGGATTTGTGGCTGTGTGTGCTCATAATGTTGCTCCTTAGGTCGCGACGGTCGCGGAAAAAAGATTGGGAAAGATGCCGAGCAGCCCGATAAAAATCAGGTAGATGGCGATCAGGTAATTCAGCAGCCGCGGCAGTATCAGGATCAGAACGCCGAACAGCAGCGCGATCAGCGGTTGAATGGCGATGATGTTTATATGCAGCGGCATGTCATCCTGACGGTTAGTATCCAGGAGCTACAACGCGCAAAGCCGGTTGCGGGGCGCATGAAAGTTCCGTGATCCACAAAAATCCTTGAAAAACCGAAGGTTTGGGCTGCATTGGTGCGCGCCATGGTTTTGGTTCCCTCTTTCGGAGCGCTCCCAGGCGGCTATCCAGGCCACTGGCCCCCTTTGTCAAGCAGACAGGCGTGGCGCGTTCGGCTCCTCTTTGTGGGATTGGACCGCGCTCTGGGTAAGGTGATGTAGCATCAACGCTGCCGCTTTGTCGGCATGACCGGCCTCCAAGACCGCCAATATTTCCAGATGGCTGTCGATGGCGCTGTGGACTTGCTCCATCGGGTAATCCACTCGCCCGATCAAGAAATCGCGCAACTGGTTCTGGCGCTGGATCGCCCTCAGCATGGTGCGGTTGCCGGAGCAGCGCGCCAACTGTTCGTGGAAATCCGCATCGATGGCGTGAAACGCCAACCCATCGCCCGCGCGCCAGCTTTTCTTGCGCAGCTTTTGGAGTTGGGTACGGGCTTTTTGCGCCCAGGCGCGATCCAGCTTGAATCCCGGCTGCAACAGCATTTGCGGCTCCAGGGCGCGGCGAAAGGCATCGCTTTCATTCAGGATGCGGGAGGGATCGGCGGCAAAGGCCCAGCCATTGCCCGGCTTGCGCTCCACCAACCCCAGCTCCGCCAGCTCGCGCAGCACCGCCATCACAGTGGCAAGCCGGACATGGAAGCGGCGGACCAGTTCCTGCTGGGTGAATTGATCGCCGAGCGCGCCGGTGCCGCGCGCCCGCGCCATGGCCTCGAACAGCTGTTGATGTTGCTGATCGATGCCGTCCGCACCTCCCGCGACGACCGGCGGCATCTTGGCCAGGACAAATCCACGGCCCGGGCGCGGTGCGATGATGCCTTCCGCCGCCAAAAGCTTCAGGGCGCCGCGCACGGGCGTGCGCGAGACGTTCAAGGCCGCGCAAAGATCCCATTCGACCAGGCGATGGCCGGGTTGCGCATTGTCGTCCTTGAGCAGGAAGAGAATTTTGCGCGCGAGTTCGCTTTGCAGGCGGCTGGCTTTGGGACGTTTGACGGCCATGCCGCAACATTGGTCTTTTGCGGCAAAAATACAATTGGCTTGCGAACCGGATGGAAGGAGGGCCCGGTACCCCGGACCCTTCTTCTGGCAGGCCGATTAACGCTGCTTGTTTGTGCTGCCCTGCTGGCCGGAGCCGCCCTGATAATCGGAGTCGATCTCCTGCTGCCCGGACTTGCTGCCCTGTTGGCCCTGTTGGCGCTGCTGCTGGCCCGATTGCTGGCCCGATTGGGGCTGATTTTGATGTTTCTGCTGTTGGTTCTTTTGACCAGGTTGATTGTTCTGGTTGTTCATGCCGTTCTCCATGGAGAGGTTGTCCAGCCCTCATGCAGGAACCCGTGCCTCGCCCCATCGTTCCGGCGAAACTTCCGGGTTCCCAAGGTTTCTTGGTCGCTTTGCCTAAAGGACGGGCGTGCCTTGTTTCGCGCCTGCAACATGCAGGCGCCTCAATTGATCCCGGCGGAACTCGCTTCTAGGATCGGTGCTCAGAACAATGAGAATCGCGAAGGGATGTATCCCTTCGCGCGCAAGGGAGATGGCCAGCCTCGCAAGATGCAAGGCCGGAAGGGGTTTCATGGAAAATATTTTGCGCGGGCTGAGCCGCCGCCGTCTGCTCGCCTCGGTTGCGGCGCTGCCGATCCTGGCTGCCACCGCCGATGGCCGTAGCATTTCGGGTCACCTGCCTTGGTCGCCCTTTGCCGGCGATCCGCCCAAGCCCGTCAATCCGCTGGGCTGGTACTTTTTCAATCCCGGCGAAGCCGCCACGGTGGAGGCGATCGTGAACCGTCTGATTCCGGGCGATCATCTGTCGCCCAGCGGCAAGGATTGCGGTTGCGCGGTGTTCATCGATCGACAGCTGGCGGGTGATTTCGGTCAGGCCAGCCGTCTTTATACCAAAGGTCCGTTCATGCCCGGGCTTGCGACCCAGGGTTACCAGGGCGATCTGACACCAGCGGGACGTTACCGCTTGGGTCTCAGAGCGCTCAACGACTACACCAACACCGCCTACAAAAAGGACTTCCGCGCGCTGACGCCCGCGCAGCAGGATACGGTTCTGGCCGGGCTGGATGGCGGCACCATCACGCTGAAACTGAAATCCGGATTCAGCACCAAGGAATTCTTCGAGCTGATGCTGCAGAACACGATGGAAGGCTTCTTCGCCGATCCCCTCTATGGCGGCAACAAGAATATGGCGAGCTGGAAGATGATCGGCTTCCCCGGTGCGCGCTATGACTATCGCGACCATATCGACAAGCACAATCAGCTCTATCCGCACGGTCCGGTTTCCATCTACGGACAGATGTGAGATGGCAAGGCTGCTTCCCAAACGTGATGCCCACAGGAAGACGCTGATTTTCGCGGCGGCGCTGGCCATTTTTGCCGCGCCCGCGGCGGCGGCCAATGTCGAAGCCGGCAAATACCAAATGGTCTTGGGGGACTGCGAAGGCTGCCACGCCAAGAATTTGGCGGGCGGGGTCGCGCTTCAAACCCCCTTCGGCAGGATGTTGGCGCCCAACATCACGCCGGATAAGGAAACCGGCATCGGCAATTACACCCTCAAGGATTTCACATTGGCAATGCGGCGCGGCGTGGCGCCGGGCGGCAAGCGGCTCTATCCGGCCATGCCCTATCCGGCTTACGCCCATATGAACGACAACGACATCGCCGATCTGTGGGCCTATTTGCAGACCGTCAAGCCGGTGAAGAAGACGGTGGACGTCAATCAGCTGAAATTTCCCTTCAATCAGCGCGTGCTGATGCGGGGCTGGAACATGCTGTTCTTCAAGCCAAAGCCGTTGGCCGACAATCCGGCCAAGAGCGCGGCGTGGAATCGCGGTGCCTATCTGGTGAATGGTCCGGCCCATTGCGGCGCCTGCCACAGCGCCAAGAATGCTTTCGGCGCCGACAAGGCGAATGCGCTGACCGGTGCGTCGCTGCAAGGCTGGTTCGCGCCAGATCTGACCGGCGACCGCCATTCCGGCTTGGGCGCATGGAGCCAGGCCGAAATCGTGCAGTATCTGCAAACCGGACGTAACGACCGTTCCATCGCGTCGGGTCCGATGGCCGAAGCGGTGGAGAACTCCACCGCCAAAATGACGGATGGCGATCTGGGCGCCATCGCGGTCTATTTGAAGGACCTGCCGCCGTCGCGTGGCAATGGCGGCAAAGCCACCGGGGTGGACGCGCAGATGAAAGCTGGCGCGGTGCTCTATGACGTCAGTTGCGCGGCCTGTCATGGCCGTGACGGCAAGGGCAGCGCCATCTTTCCGGCGCTGGCGGGCAATGCCAATGTGACTCAGGTGCGCGCCGACACGGTGGTCCGGATGATCTTGGCGGGCGGTAAAGGGGCGGCGACGCCCAAGGCGCCCACCGGTCCGGCCATGCCCAGCTTCGATTGGCGGCTGAACAACGAACAGACGGCCGCCATTCTCACTTATATACGCAACAATTGGGGCAATCAGGCGCCGCCGGTGTCTTCGGAGACGGTCGGGCGGCTGCGCCGATCCTTGCGCAGCGGCAGCTAGTCAGCGTCCAGAGGTCTGGTTCAAGCGCGGCATGACGGATCGTCAGTGATCCTCCTGTCTTGTTTTGGGAGGAAGACGGATTTTCCCATGGAACCTGGAGAGGCGGCAGGATAGGTTCTCAGCCGCTGCTGAAGGGCTGTTGAGGAAGACATGGAAATTGTCGCGCTTGTCCTGGTGGTCCTGTCCGCCATCATTCTGTTTCGGGCGATCAAGATCGTGCCCCAGGGCCGCGAATATACTGTCGAGCGGCTCGGCCGTTACACCCGCACCCTAACGCCCGGCATAGCCTTCCTGACGCCCTTTATCGAGGGCGTCGGCCGGCGGGTGAATATGATGGAGCAGGTGCTGGACGTGCCGCAGCAGGATGTCATCACCAAGGACAATGTCTCGGTGCGGGTGGATGGAATCGTCTTCATCCAGGTGATGGATGCGGCCCAGGCCGCCTACCGCGTGGACAATCTCAACTATGCCATCACCCAATTGTCGCAAACCAATCTGCGCACCGTGGTCGGTTCGATGGATCTGGACGAGGTTCTGTCGCAACGCGATCAGATCAACACCCGGCTTCTGTCC
>DATEEB010000190.1:0-6029 GCA_035281345.1 Rhizomicrobium sp.
GGAACATAGGGCTGGTGGCAAGCCGACTGGGCGAAAGCAGGTGTGCCAATCAGCCCAAGGGTTGCGGCAAGCGCCAAGGTGCGAAGCATGAGCAATACTCCTGATGCCGGACCGCCGGCGAGATCGCCAGCTTATGGCCGAAAGTGATGCCTGCACTTTAGGCCACCCCCCTTAAGAAAGCCTAAACCGGTCAGAGCGGGTTGGCGCAGGATTTGGCGGCCGGCATCCTTACCAATTTCTAATCATTTCCGGTCAAACTTCGGCATCAGCCATGGGCGCCAAACAGCCCCCATGTCTCATCGATACGTGGAGAAGCCCGGCATGCTTTCGCTGAAAAACAAATTGCGCGTGACCTACGCCTTGGTGCTGGTTTGCTTCGTCGCGATGGGGGCGTTGGCGATCTACCGTCTTGCCTTGGTCAGCGACCAGTCCGCGGAAATGAGCAGAGTGTGGACCCCGCGCACGCGCATCGCGCAGGAAATGCATTCCGTCTCCGGCCAGTACCGCATCAGCGAGGCCATGCGCATCCTCTCGGCTTCGCCGTCCATGGCCGAACATGCCAGCCGCGAGCTCAAGGACAATGCCGACGCCTTTGCGGCCAAGATCGCCGCCTATCGCGCTCTGCTGCACAAGGGCGAGAGCGCGGCGCCGGTCGATGAAGTGCAGAATCTCTGGGAGCAATATGTCAGGGGCAACGAATTGATGTTGACCTATGCCGAGAACGGTCAGCAAGCCCAGGCCGCGGACCGGTTCCGCAATTCGGCCAGCAAATATTATCTGTTCGCCAACGCGATGGACGATTTGTCGCGCGCCGACAACGAGCGCAACTCCGCCGCCGGCGCGGTGGCCAGCGCCATCTATGCCCAATCCAAATCCCAGGTGTTCATCGCCGTGACGGGCATCGCGGTGCTGTTGATCGTCTCCATTCTTTTCTTCGAGGTGCGGGTCTGGGGCGTGTTGACGCGCTTGTCCTTCGCCATGAAACGCCTGGCGTCCGGCGATCTGGAAACCGATATTCACGGCACCAGCCGCAAAGACGAAGTCGGCGAAATGGCCAAGGCCATTCAGGTGTTCAAGGACAACGGCATCGAAATGCGGCGGCTGGAAGCGGAAGCCGAAACCCAGCGCCGCCATATTGAGGAAGCCCGGCAAAAGAACAGCGCCGCAGTCGAGAAGGCCGCCAACCAGCGCGCGCAGATTGTCGCCTCCATCGCCAAGGGCCTGGAATCCTTGTCCGGCGGCGAGTTGACCTACCGCTTGAACGAGGTGTTCCCGCCCGAGTACCGCAAGTTGCAGGACGATTTCAATGCCGCGGTCGAAAAGCTGCAAGGTGCGATGCGGGTCATTGCCCTGGGCGCCAAGGAAATCCATTCCAGCACCGAAGAGATCAGCGAAGCCTCCGACAAGCTGGCGCAGCGCACGGAAAAGCAGGCCGCCAGCCTGGAAGAAACCGCCGCCGCGCTGGAGCAATTGACCGGCACGGTGCGCACCTCCGCCAACAGCGCCAAGCAGGTCAAGCATGCCGTGGCGGCCACCAAGGTGGATGCCGAAGAGTCGGGCGAAGTCGTGCGCAAGGCGGTTTCGGCGATGGGCGAGATCGAGCGGTCTTCGGCGCAGATTTCCGAAATCATCGGGGTCATGGACGAGATCGCTTTCCAGACCAATCTCTTGGCCTTGAATGCCGGCATCGAAGCGGCGCGCGCCGGCGACGCCGGCCGCGGCTTTGCCGTTGTTGCCCAAGAAGTGCGCGCCCTGGCGCAGCGTTCGACCTTGGCCGCCAAGGAGATCAAGACCCTGATTTCCTCTTCGTCGCAGCAGGTTGCGTCCGGCGCCGGCCTCGTCAATGACACCGGCCAAGCCCTGGAACGTATCGTTGCCCAGGTGAGTGAAATTACCCATGCCACCAGCGACATCGCGGCTGCGGCCGAGGATCAGGCGCTGACTTTGACCCAGATTAACGCCTCCATCACCCAGATGGACAAGGTCACGCAGCAAAATGCCGCCATGGCCGAGGAAAGCACGGCTGCCAGCCATGCCTTGGCCCAGGAGGCCAATGAACTGGCGCGCCTGATCGATCAGTTCGATCTGGGCGCCGAAGTGCAATCGCTTGCCGATCGCCAACCCGCGGAGCGAGCGTCCGGAAAATCCCGCGAGGATCGCGGCAAGGCGGTGCTGCGCACCATGTCGTCGGGAAATGCGGCACTGGCCGGTCAGCTGGAAACCGTGATCGAAAACGAAAATTGGGAAGAGTTCTGATTGGCCGCCTCCGGCGATAATCAGGAAGAAGTCCGGCTGATCACGGTTCGCGCCGGATCGCAGGATTTCGGCCTCGACATGCTGGCGGTGCGCGAGATTCGCGGCTGGAGCCAGCCCACCCCCTTGCCCCAGGCGCCCCATTTTGTTTGCGGCATGGTGCAGCTCAGGGGAACGGTGATCCCTGTGATTGACCTGGGCGACCGGTTGGGCTTGGGCAGGACTTCCCCCTCGGCGAAATCGGTGCTGGTCATGGTCGATCATGGAACCCGGCTGGTGGGGCTTCTGGTGGATTCGGTGAGCGATCTGGCGGTGTTGCCCAAAGCCAGCTTGCAGCCCGCGCCCCAGCTATGCGATGGCGCCGGTTCCGGTTTTGTCGATGCCACGGCCGCGCTGGAAGGGCGCATCCTCAGCATCCTGCGGCTTCAAAGCGTTATTCCGGAACTTCCGGCCGCAGCCGCTTAACGCTTGGCTGTAATATCGGTAATCCGATTGTTAACCAATTTTGACCTAAGCTGTTCGTGTTGAACGGCTTTTGGGAAATCGCCCGCCTTCCGCCAGGGCGTTTCAAAAGTCTGCGAAAGACTGTGCGGCATGACGGGCCAAGCGTTGAGCGAAAAAGTTTTCATCCTTCCGGAAGTCTTGGACTTGCGGGCCGCCGCGCCCTTGTCCGGCGATCTTTTGGCGCTGCGGGGCCGCGCGCTCTATCTGGATGCATCGGGTGTCAAAACCATCGGTGCGCTTTGCTTGCAGGTTCTGTTGTCCGCCCGCGTCACTTGGCAGAGGGACGACCTTCCTTTTTCCGTCGTAACGCCGTCCGCTGCCTTCAGCAGCGCGATGGGGCTGTTCGGCGCCCCTTTCCTGGCCGGCTAGGGCATCATGGCGATCACCAAAACCATTCTGACCGTGGATGATTCCCGCACCATGCGGGATCTGCTGACCTCGACCCTGGAGCAGGCGGGCTACAGCGTGGTGCAAGCGGGGGACGGCGCGGAAGGCCTGCAGGTGCTGGAAAGCAAGCGCGTAGACGCCATCATCACCGACATCAATATGCCTGTGCTGGGCGGCTTCGGGTTCATCGAAAAAGTCCGCAGAGATCCGGAATATCGCGCCATCCCGATTCTGGTTTTGACCACGGAAAACAGCCCGGCCATGAAAGAAAAGGCGCGCAAGGCTGGAGCCACAGGCTGGCTGGTCAAGCCGTTCAACACCGAAAAATTGACGGATGCCCTTCGCAGGGTCGGGGTCTAGCGTGTCCACGAAAAGCGATTCCAGTTCCGTCCCGCCGGAAATCATGGCGGAAATCCGCTCCCAATTCTTGCTGGAATGCGATGAACATTTGGCGGAATTCGAGAGTGGGCTGCTGCAGTTGCAGGCCGGCAGCACGGATTGGGAAATCGTCAACGCCATTTTTCGCGCCGCCCATTCCATCAAGGGCGGTGCGGCGACTTTTGGCCTGGACCGGTTGGTCCGGTTTGCCCATGACATCGAGACTATTCTGGTTGCAGCCCGCGCGCAGCATGTGATACCGGATGACAAGGCTCTGGCGATGCTGTTGCGGGCCGGGGACGTGTTGGCCGATTTTGTGCGCGAGGCGCGGGACGGCACCGCACCCGACGAGGCGCGGATCGCGGCTTGTTCGCGGGAACTGGCGGCCGCGTCCGGGGCGGCGATGCCGGATCAACAAGACTTCGAAACGCTGACGTTCCAGCCCATTCCCGCTTCCTTGGACGCCGATTGCGCCCCGCTGCTCCAGAACTGGATCGTGCATTTCAGGCCGCATAGGGAATTCTATGCCACGGCCAACGAACCTCTGGTGTTGCTCAAGGAGTTGCAAAATCTCGGCGACATCAAAGTTGTTTTGGAAGAGGGGAGCGTTCCACCTCTGGCCGAGTTGGACCCCACCAGCGCGCGATTGAGTTGGACCGTCACGCTCAGCACCGCACATA
Organism: Rhizomicrobium sp.; assembly: GCA_035281345.1. Lineage (GTDB taxonomy): Bacteria > Pseudomonadota > Alphaproteobacteria > Micropepsales > Micropepsaceae > Rhizomicrobium. The sequence continues at coordinate 4,203 of DATEEB010000190.1, forward strand.
CCGAAGCTGAGATTCACCGGGCGTTCGAATTTGTGGAAGATATTTGCGAATTGCGTATCGCGCCGGAATTGGAAGATGCGCCGGCGCAAGCGCCATCGCTTCCCGCACCCTTGCTGGCGGAGCCTGCGCCCGCCAAGCAGCCAACGCCTGTGAACGCCGCCACCAGTTCCATCCGCGTCGATTTGGAGAAGGTGGACCGGCTGATCAATCTGGTCAGCGAACTGGCGATCCGCGAAGCTGCGCTCACCGAACGGGTGTTGAATGCCGGTCTGGCCGGCGCCCATGTTTCCGCCATAACGGCGGCGTTCGACGATTTGCGGCATTTGACCCGCGATTTGCAGGATTATGTCATGGGCATTCGCGCCCAGCCGGTGAAAGTGGTTTTTCAGCGCATGCCGCGGCTGGTGCGGGAGGTGGGATCGCATACCGGAAAATCGGTCCAGCTTGCTTGCCATGGCGAAGAAACCGAAGTCGATCGCGCCCTGATCGAGGGATTGACCGACGCTGTGACGCATATGATCCGCAATGCCATCGATCATGGCATTGAAAAACCGGAACGCAGGCTGGCTTGCGGCAAGCCCGCTCAGGCGCAGGTGAAGCTCAACGCCGCCCATCGGGGCGGGCGGGTTGTGATTGAAATCAGCGACGATGGCGCGGGCATCGACCGCGGCAAGGTGCTGGCACTGGCGGTCAGCCGCGGTCTGGTCGCGTCCACCGACAGCCTAGCGCCTGAGGAAATCGACAATCTTATTTTTGAACCAGGTCTTTCGACCGCGGAGAAAGTCACCGATCTTTCGGGGCGGGGCGTCGGCATGGATGTCGTGCGCCGTAGCGTGCAATCGCTTGGGGGACGCGTCACGGTATCGTCCACGCCCGGCGCCGGCACCCAATTTACCCTCAGCCTGCCGCTCACTCTGGCGGTGATGGACGGGATGATGGCCACGGTTTGCGGCCAGAGTCTGGTGGTGCCGCTGACCGCGTTGCTGGAAACCATTCAGGTCCAGGAAAGCAACGTCCGCCGGCTTGGCACCAGCGGAAATCTTTTGACGGTGCATGGCAAGCATGTGCCCATGATCGATCTGGGTCAGTTCCTGGGCTACGGCACAAAGCGGGAAATGTCCGCCTCTTGCGTGGCCTTGTTGGTGGAAGATGACGCCGGCGAGAAGATCGCGCTGTTGGTCGACGATGTTCCCGAACAGCGCCAAATTGTGATCAAAAGCGTCGAAGCCAATTATCGCCGCGTCCCCGGCATCGCGGCCGCCACCATCCTGGGCAACGGCGCCGTCGCCTTGATTTTGGACATCAATGCCATCACCGCTTCCCGCAAAACGCCCTCGGGAACCGAAACAGGAGTGCGGCTGAGTGCATAATCTTGCCGGTCAATCCCTGCGCGCCGAGACCGGGATGCCGAAGGAGGTGTTGGTCTGCCGTATCCACGGACAGGAATTCTGCATCGATGTGGTCTCGGTCAAGGAGATCCGGGGCTGGGTGCCAACCGCGCTGTTGCCGCATTCGCCGGCCTATTTGCGGGGCATCATCAATCTTAGGGGCACGGTCCTGCCGATTGTCGATATGGCGGCTAGGCTCGATTTTCCGGCCGTTATTCCTTCGCCCCAAAGCGCGGTGATAGTCGTCTTGATCGGCAAAAAACAGGTCGGCCTTCTGGTGGACGCGGTATGCGACATTATCGAGGTGACGGCGGACGCGCTGGAAGCGACGCCGCAGCTTGCCTGCGATACTGTGCAGAATCTGGTGGTGACCCTGATAAACACGGACGACCGATTGATCGGTCTATTGGCTTTGGATCGCCTTTTGCCCGAGATCGAT
>DATEEB010000191.1:0-3848 GCA_035281345.1 Rhizomicrobium sp.
CCCCCTGCCCCGCGCTCAAGCTCGTTTCGTTCTATGCCGTCTTATTCTTTGGGCCGCCGCGCCAAAACGGCCACAAGTTCGGCGACCTCGACGAACTTCCCATCCGGCGCCCATTCCCGCAAGGCCGCCTCAAGACGCGCCGCCAGCGTTTCCTGGCCCGCGCCGGCATTTTGGGACATGGACAAAGCGCGTCCCACGATATCTTCCAGGCCAAGCGCGTGGCGCACGGTGACCGAAAGACCGTCCAACTGGCTAAAGGCGGACGCGAACAAAAATGGCTCATAACGCTTATGCCCGCCCTCGCGCGCGGCGGCGCCCGCCTGCCGCCGGTGCTTTTCCTGCGCATCGCACAGGATCTTGAACCAGCCATTCTCGGCCACCGGCGGGTGGGAATCGTGAAACAGCGCCACTCCACCATCCGGCGTCACAATCTGATCCAGCATGGCGAGGGTTCGGGCGCGATCCATCCAATGAAAAGAACGGCCCATCACCACCAACCGGAAAGGTCCCATGTGCGCGGTCAGGTCTTGTGAACCGCCGCGAATCCAGGTCACCGCGACACCGGCTTCCTGCGCGCCCATTTGTGCGGCGGCCAGCATTTCCGGCTCGGGGTCCATGGCGGTCACGGCCATCCCCGCCTGCGCAAAGGGGATCGCCAGCATGCCCGTGCCGCAGCCCAAATCCAGGACAGCGTCCCTGGGCTTCAGGCCAGCCAAAGCCGCGACCCGAGCAATCAACCGCTGGGGATAGGCCAGCCGGTAACGCCGGTAATGGGCTGCCGCACCGGCGAAATCGGGGCGCCCCTGCTGGTCTGTCACTTTGGGAACCTTTTGGACTTTGCTTTGTTGGTCATGGGCTTATACTGCGTCCTTATAAATAACAGGCGCGAGGCGTTTTGGGGCCTGAGCAGGAGCGAGGAGCGATATGGGCAAAAGAGCCCATGGGCGACGAGCGACGCACTCAGGACCCAAAAGAACCGCGCCGAGCGGGTTTTTTTAATGGCCAATATCGCGCTGGTTGACGATGACAAGAACATCCTGGCTTCCGTCAGCATGCTGCTGGAACAGGAAGGCTATCACGTCCGGACCTTTTCGGACGGCGCCGCGGCGCTGACCGCCTTGACCACCACCCCGCCCGATCTTGCCATTCTCGACATCAAGATGCCGCGCATGGACGGGCTGGAGCTGCTGCGCCGCTTGCGCCAGGCACAAGACCTGCCGGTGATTTTTCTCACCAGCAAAGACGAAGAGATCGACGAGTTGATGGGCCTGAACGCCGGGGCCGACGATTATATCCGCAAGCCTTTTTCCCAGCGCCTGCTCTTGGAGCGCGTGCGCGCCGTGCTGCGCCGCGCCGAAGGCAAAAACAGCGCAACACCCGCCGCCGGCGAGGCCGCCAAGAAGGAAGCTCTGACGCGCGGCAAGCTGGCCCTGGATCCGCAGCGCCATGAATGCACCTGGGACAGCAAGCCGGTGCGCCTCACCGTCACCGAATTTTTGATCCTGCAGGCGCTGGCGCAGCGGCCCGGCTTTGTCAAAAGCCGCGACAGCCTGATGGACGCGGCCTATGACGATCAGGTCTATGTCGATGACCGCACCATCGACAGCCACATCAAGCGGCTACGCAAGAAATTCAAGGCGGTGGCCGACGATTTCGACGCCATCGAGACGCTTTATGGCGTGGGCTATCGCTATCGCGAGTAATGCCCCATTTTTCCGCCCTTACCTGGCGCATTCTGGGCTTCAATGCGCTGGCGCTGATCGTCTTGACCGGCGGAGTGATCCTGGTGCAGGCGTCGGGGCGCGGCCTGGTGGAAGAGCGGCTCAATTCCATTCAGGAACAGGCGGCGATCGTTGCGGGCACCATCGCCCAATATGCCACCGATCCCAACACCCATAGCTTGAAGGTGGACGAGGCCGAGCCTTTGCTGCGTCAGCTGATCGCGCCGACGCGGTTGCGCGGACGGCTCTATGTGCCCAACGGCAATCTGGCCATCGATACCCGCGACCTGCTGGCGCGCAATGTGGTGCAAACCAGCGAATTGCCGGCCCTGGATTTCACCAGTCGGGTCAAGCAATGGTTCAAACGGCTGTACGACGGCATTATCGGCGTGCGCCCCTTCACCCGGCTGGAGCCCTATTACGAAGGCGGCAAGGACGGACGCGTCTATCATGAGGTCGGCACGGCCTTGACCGGCACCGCGGCCCGCGGCCAGCGGGTGGACGACCGCAACCGCCTGGTCTTGTCGGTAGCGGTGCCCATTCAGCGCTTCACCGCCATCTATGGCGTGCTGTTCCTGTCCACCGAGGGCGGCGATATCGATGACATCCTGCGCGCCGAACGCGCGACCTTGATCGAGGTTTTTGCGGTCGCCTTTCTGGTGATGCTGTTTTCGTCCCTCTATCTGGCGGGCACCATCGCCGAGCCGGTCAAACGCCTGGCGGCCGCCGCCGACCGGGTGCGTTCCGGTCTGGGCGGGCGCAGCGACATTCCCAATTTCCCCGAACGCACCGACGAGATCGGGGATCTGGCGGACAGTTTGAAATCCATGACCGGCGGGCTGTACGACCGCATCGACGCCATCGAAAGCTTTGCCGCCGACGTGGCGCATGAGCTTAAAAATCCGCTCACCTCGCTGGCCAGCGCGGTGGAGATGTTTTCCCGCGCCAAGGATGAGGAGAGCCGCGCGCGGCTGCTGAACATCGTGCGCGGCGACGTCAAGCGCATCGACCGGCTGATCACCGACATCTCGGACGCCTCGCGGCTGGACGCGGAATTGTCGCGCGAGGTCAAGGAGCCGGTGGCGCTCTCCCGGTTGCTGGCCACCATCGTCGAGGCCTACCGGATGACCGACACCAAGCATCCGGTGGACTTTGTCCTGGAGGATCAGCTTCCACCGGACACAAGGGTGCGTGGCCGCGACGAAAGACTGGGCCAGGTATTCCGCAACCTGATCGACAATGCGGTTTCCTTCAGTCCGGCGCACGGCAAAGTGATCGTCACCGCCAGCCGGCACGGCGTCGTCATCCGCATCACGGTCGAGGATGAAGGCCCCGGCATTCCGCCCGGCAATCTGGAATCGATTTTCCAACGCTTTTACACCGAGCGGCCGGGCGAGAGTTTCGGCCGCAATTCCGGCCTGGGCCTTTCCATCGCGCGCCAGATCATTGAGGGCGCGGGGGGCCGCGTCTATGCCGAAAACCGCGCCTCCAACGCTTCGCAGGGCCAAGGCGCGCGGCTGATCGTGGAATTGCCGGCCTCACCCGATGTCTGAAGCAAAATCCGGCGTCAATATCCATGCCAGTTGCGTTGCCATCGGCACGCGCGGCGTGTTGCTGTTGGGACCCAGCGGCGCGGGCAAATCGGATGTGGCGCTGCGGCTGATCGACCAGGGCGCCAGGCTGGTGGCGGACGACCGCACCATTCTATTCCTGGCCAGGGGGGCGCTGTATGCCAAAGCGCCCGCCAGCATCAAGGGACTTTTGGAGATACGCGGGTTTGGGATCATCAAGCTGCCGGCGCGCGCCAAGGTGAAGATCGCGCTGGCGGTGCGGTTGGGCGGTGAAGGCGAACGCCTGCCCGCACCGCGCCTTTACCATCCGCCCAAGCCTTTGAAGCCGGGCATATCATTGCCGCAAATCGCGCTGGATGCCCGCTTCGCCTCCACACCCGCCAAGATTCGCGCGGCTTTGGCGGCTTTTTCGCAAGCCTTGCTTCGCGACACTTTTATCACCAAATAGCCCTTTTCCGGCCGGGCGTTTTTGCTACTGTCCGCGCCGTCGAAGGAACCTTCATGATTGGCATTGTTCTGGTTACCCATGGCCGCCTGGCTCAGGAATTCATTTCCG
>DATEEB010000192.1:0-5665 GCA_035281345.1 Rhizomicrobium sp.
CAGGATTGTGGTTCTGCTTGTGCCGGCGGCCTCGGCCTGCTCTCTGTGTTCCACCTCAACACCAATAGCGGCTTCATGGCTGGACTGGCCGACGTGAAGGCCCAGATCGCCGAGGACCGCCTGGCGCGGGCCCAGCACCGCAAGACGATCTAAGAAATCTGCTCTTTGCCCTCAAATCGGGATACAAGGCGGCATGCGCCCGCTCATCCTGATCCTGATGTTTTTGCCGCTCACCGCTTGCAGCCTGTTCGAGAGTAAGGAACTGCGTACTCTGCGCAGATCGCCCGACTATCGCGCCGGCTATCAGGACGGCTGCAACAGCGCCTGGGGCCCCGGCGCCGATAAGCGCCGTGACGACACCATTGTGCGCGACGATACGCAATATCAGAAGAACCGAGCCTATCGCATGGGCTGGAATCGCGGCCTTAATACCTGCCGCAGCACCGGTTATACCGGCGGCGCCTTGCCGGGAACCGGCAATAGCGGCCCTTTTCCGGATATGAATCCGGGCAATGGTGGACGGCCGCGCGGTCTCTGATCGGCATAGGAGCCCTCCCACCGTCAGATGCGAAGGCCGGACCGGAGGGGATTCACCGACAAAGCTTCGTGATGTCCAGGGTCTGGCGGGTGCGCTGGTCCAGCGCTCCGGTATTGGCGCAAAGCGGCGCGACAATGTCTTTGGCTTCTTGGCCGCGATTTTGAAAACGCACGGTTAAGGCCAGAAGCGCCAAATTCCAATTCTCAAAATCACGCGTCATGGCGGGACTGGCCGCGCCCATCCGGGCCGCGTCGCGGAAATAAGGCTCGGCATCGGCCACATGGCGCTGTTCCAGCAGATACAGCCCGCGGAACATATGGGCGCGCGGATCCTTGGGATACTTGTCCACCAGATCCAAGCTGCCGGCCTTTAGGGAAGCCATATCCTTCGGCATTTCCGCCGGAGGGATAAAGTCCAAGCCCGGCTTGGCATAACTGACGAAGGTGGTCGTGGATGCCGCAAACGCCCAAATCGTCATCGCCACCCAAAAACCCGCAACACCGGCAGCCAGGGAGCGGTAAGGCAGAACCTCCTCCTCATCGTTCCACACTATGAGCAAAACAAAGGCGATGGCCGCTCCGGCCAAACATCCCCCCAAATGGGCATGCACATCGGTCACCGCGCCTGCGCCGGCGACCGCGGGCATCAAAGCGGGGAACAGGGAGCCGCCCGCCACGCGGCGCATCAAGCGCGGCCGGGCAGCACCGTGATGAAAGCTCAAGGTGAACAAGGCGGCCAGGGTCGCCATGATAGCGCCGGAGGCACCCACCGAAAGCGTATCGGCGCCATTGAGCAGCATGGAGACACAAGCGCCCACAAAACCGCCGGTAAAATAAATGGCGGCGAACCAGCCGATGCCGATCATCGGTTCCAGCAAAAAACCCACGATCAGAAAAGTGACAAGATTGCCGATCAGATGGGCGGGGGAACCGTGCAGAACGGTGGCGGTAAACAGCCGCCACCATTCGCCCTGACCAAGAACTTGGGCGCGGTCGGAGGCGCCCATCGCCAGCAGGGTGAAATGGCCAGGCGCATAAGGCGCGATATAATCGGTGGCGCGCTTGAGTTCCGTCGCAAAGCGGGCGCACAGTGCATAGCTGAGGACCAGGGTGAACCACGGCACCCGCGCCAGAAAACGGACGATGATGCCGGTGAGACCATCTGGCGCAGAACTGGGCACTGGCAACACGACCGCATCCATGCGCGGCGGTGGCACCGCATGATGGGCTGCCGCCTGCGTCCGTTTCCCGAAAGCCCTGTTGGTGGACAAAGAATCCTCAAGCCCGATGGCTCGTGACCCTATCCCCGCGCGGCTTTCCGCAGGGTAAAACCCAAATGTTAAGACCTGCGAAACCTTATTGCGCTGTGGCCCGGACGGCGTGATGCGCCTGAGTCAGATTTTGTGCCGTAAAATCCCAGTTCAGAATCTTGTCCGCCATGGCAATGGTGCAAGCGCGAAAAAACCACGCATGACAATTCGTCATGAACCGGCATGGTATCGTCCCGTTAACGCCCTGCCTGTCAGAAAAGCTCCATAGGTAACAAAGTTTAAGGATCAGGCAGGCCGCACAATTTGTGATCGCTGTAACTCAAATGTCATTCGACATTCGCGAGTCTTTCGCGCAAAACAGCAACAAGCGGGATAGATATTCACAAGAGCTTTTTCGGAGCCCATCATGCCTGCATATGAAATCTGCTATCTTGATCACGACGGCGTTCTCACTTACAAATTTTCCGCCAATTGCGACAGCGATCAGCGCGCCAAGATTCTGGCCCATGCGATGAAGACGTCCAGCGCCAAGACGCTGGAAGTGTGGAATGGCGAGGCCTTGATCTACACGCGCCCCAGCGCAGTTCTGGAACGGCAGATTTTGCAAGCGAGCTAAGCGAACAGTCCTTCGCGCCGCGCCCAGTCCAAGGTCTTGTTCAAGCCGCGCTCAAAGCGGTCGAACAACTCGTTTATTTCCGCTTCGCTGATCACCAAAGGCGGACACAGCGCGATGCGGTCGTTGATCAGCGGCCGCACGATCACGCCCTCCTCCTGGCAGAACTGGCCGCATTTGGCGCCCACACCCTTGGACGGCTCGAAATTGCGCTTGGCCATTTTGTCGGCTACCATTTCGATGGCCCCGATCAGGCCGACGCCATTGGCCTCGCCGACCAAGGGATGACCGGCCAGCGCCTTCAGCCGCGTCAGAAAGACCGGCGCCACCTTGCGGACATGGCCAAAGGTGTCGCGGCGCGCATAGAGCTCCAGCGTTTTCAAGGCCACGGCTGCGGCCACCGGATGCGCGCTGTAGGTAAAAGCGTGCCACAGCCCGCCAATCCTTGTGGCTTCCTCTTCGATGATCTCCACCAATTCGGGCGACAACAGCACCGCTGAGATCGGCACATAGGCGGAAGACAGCGCCTTGGCCACCGACATGGAGTCCGGTTGATAGTGGAAGGTCTCGCAGCCAAAGGCATGGCCGGTGCGGCCGAAACCGCAAATCACTTCGTCGTCCACCAAACAGATTCCGTATTTGCGCAGGATCGGCGCAATGGCCTCGAAATAGCCGCGCGGCGGCACCATGGCGCCGCCAGCGCCCATCACCGCTTCCACAAACATTGCGGCGATCGTGTCAGGGCCTTCACGCACAATAGCGGCTTCCAAATCGGCAGCCAGCCGGGCCGAATATTGCTCTTCGCTCTCCCCATCACGCGCGCCGCGATAATAATGCGGGCATTCCACCCGCACCGTGAAATCGAACGGCAGGTCGAAGCTTTTGTGAAAAGCATCCAAGCCCGTCAGACTGGCGCTGGCCAAGGTCACACCATGATAGGCACGATCGCGGGCGATGATTTTCTTACGCCCCTTTTGCCCGCGGGCATTGGCGGCATACCACATGAATTTGATCTGGCTGTCATTGGCTTCGGAGCCGGAATTGGCGAAGAACACCTTGCCCACGGGAAAGGGCGCGATCTCTTTCAGCTTTTCGGCCAGCGCGATGCCCGGCTCATGGCTTTTGCCGCCGAAGACATGAGCGAAGGAGAGTTTGCGCATCTGTTCGGCCGCTGCTTCGACCAGCTCTTCCTCGCCCCAGCCCAACGCCGTGCACCACAGCCCGCCCATCGCCTCCAGATAGTCCTTGCCGTCGCTGCCATAGACGAACACGCCCTTCCCCCGCTCCACCACCAGGGGGCCGGTCTGGCGCAAGGCGGTGAGGTTGGTGAAAGGATGCAGCAGGCTCGCCATGTCGCGCGCCTGTGTATTGGACAAAAGGGGCGAGGAAAGCGTGGGCATCTTGGGCACTCACTATCGCGGGGCGCGAAAATCTACCCTATGGTGCGAGCCGCTTAAAACATCCAATCCCGGATTGCTCCCATGCGTTTCCAACTGTTTGCGGCGCGAACCGCATTCGCCGCCCTGATCCTGGCTGTCCTGGCCGGTACGGCAGCGGTCGCCGGGGTGCGGCTAGGCCAGCTTACCGACAGGACCGGGAGCAATCTGATGATCCCTGCCACGGGATTGGGCCTTGTGGCGCTGGCGCTGGCGCTCCTCTGGCTGCGCTCGGCGCTGGCGCGCAATGCCGGCGAAGGCAAACGGATAGGCCTGACCGTCCTGATCGGATCGCTGGTCTTTCTCTATCATCCGTTCACTTATGTCTATTACGGCTATGTCCGTCTTCCCATCCATGATGCCACCACCGCGCCGGAAGATGCGCCGCAATTCGTGGCCCTGGCCAAACTCCCCACCGCCAACAGCCGTGCCTTCGATGCCACCCGCAAGATCACCTATAAAGGCGAAGAGGTGACGCTGGCCTATGCCTTCCGCGAGGAGTACGCCGCCTTGACCAAGCCGCATGCCGCGCTTCTGGTGTCGCCGCAAAAAGCCTTTTGGCGCTGCTTCGAAAGGGTGAAGACGTTGGGCTGGACGGTTGTGGACGCAAGCGAGAAAGACCTGCGCATCGAAGCCACCGACAACAGCCTGTGGTTCGGACGCATAAGCGACATCGTGATCCGGGTACGTTCCGCCGGCACCACGGGCAGCCGGGTCGATGTCCGTTCGCAGAGCCGCGAAGGCACGCACGATCACGGCCGCAATGCGGCGCGGATCAAAAAACTGGTCACCATGTCAGGCTGTCAAACACCAAATTCCTGAGCCCCGCACGGCCTGGCCGCGGGCGAAATTCATCCCTTGTTAACCTACGAAATGGCCCCACCACCCTATCCCAAGCCGCGCGCGGTAAACCAATCTTAAGCGAAGCCCTTCAATCTACGCGGGTTTTCGCAATTGGGTGCGGCGATGGCCAATGATCGTTCCGTCCGCTTTTTGAGCGCGCTGGGTGGCGCCTCGACCAGCCGGGTGCTGAATCTTTTCCGTATCGGCATCGATCACGCCAAGGATCCCGAGCACGGCGAAAAGCCGCTGTTCGTTTCGCCCACCATCAACCGCTCTTTCCTGCTCAAGCACCGCACCCGCTCGGATGAGAACTATCTGTTCGCCAGTCCCCGCGCGGTTGCGACCAAGATCATCATTCCGGTGGATCCCGCCGATCTTCGGGCCGGCGGCCATTCGCTGTTCGTGGATCAGCGCGGCTATACCGAAGCGCTGCGTACGGCGGGCAATTACAGCAATGAGGCCTTGGAGCGCGACCTGTTCGTGCTGCGCCTGCTGAACGCGGTGCCGTCGCTGGACCCTTTCCTGGTGCGCGAACATCTGCGCAACAACGGCGTCGAAGTCTCGCCCACCTATTTCGCCATTTCCGAAGGCGACCAAACGCGCATGCATGCCTTTGTCAGCCAAGAAATGTCCAAGCTGATCATGCTGGCGGGCGGCGGCGATGAATCCGGCAACCGGCTGGTTTCGGCCATGCTGTCCAATCAGATCGACGAAAAACTGGAACCGCTGCGCCTGACCCTTGGGCTGACCGGCGATGATTTCCGCGAAGGCGTGTTCAGCTGGCGCGGCTTTCTTTACTACAAATGGTCGATGGGAAAATTCTGGCCGGATGTGATGGGCGTGTTGCGCGAGATCAACAAGATTCAGCCGCTTGGCAGTTTGACCACGGAACAGAAAATCTACATGACCTCCTCGCGCCGCAACATCATCGAGATGGTGCGCGACAATGGCAATCATGTGAACAA
>DATEEB010000193.1:0-12121 GCA_035281345.1 Rhizomicrobium sp.
GCCGGGGTGGCATGGGGCTTGGGCATATCGGAGGGCTTGATCAGGAATTTCTCTCCCGGCCGGTCCATGGCGGAGGCCGAGATCGACAAAAGGCCCAGCAGAAAAACTGTCACAATGCGTTTCATGGCGTCTCCTCGGTGCGGCCCGCCCGGCCCCTTTTCGCAGGAAATATGATGCCGGGGGGCGGCCGCAAAAACAATGGCAGGCGGCTCGCGTACCGGCTAAAAGCCCCGCCATGGCCGTCTTAGAAGTACGCAAGAGCAAAGCGCGCGCCTGGTTCGAATCCCTGCGCGACCGGATCATGGCCGCGTTCGAGGCCCTGGAAGACGCAGCCTCCGCCGATCTTTATCCCGGCGCGCCGGGGCGCTTTGAAAAAACCTCTTGGAGCCGCGGCGAAGACGAAGGCGGCGGGGTGATGGGGATGATGCGCGGCAGGCTGTTCGAAAAGGTCGGCGTGCACACCTCCACCGTGTTCGGCGCCTTTTCGCCGGAATTCGCCAAACAGATTAAAGGCGCCGCCAACGATCCGCGCTTCTGGGCCAGCGGCATCAGCCTGATCGCCCATATGAGGAACCCGCGTGTTCCCGCCGTTCACATGAACACCCGCATGATCGTGACCACCGAAAGCTGGTTCGGCGGCGGCGCGGATTTGAATCCTACCCTGGAATTGGCGCGCAGCCCCCGCCATCCCGACACCGTGGATTTTCACGCCCGGCTGAAAAAAGCCTGCGATGGCTTCGGCACCGACTATTTTCCCAAGTACAAAAAATGGGCCGACACCTATTTCTGGCTGCCGCATCGCGGCGAGCCGCGCGGGGTGGGCGGAATCTTCTTCGACCATCACGATAGCGGCGATTGGGACAAGGATTTCGCCTTCACCCAAAGCGTGGGCGAAGCCTTTCTGGACATCCAGCCGGCCATCATCCGCCGCCGCATGGGCGAAAAATGGACCAAGGAGGAACGCCACGAACAGGCCAAGTGGCGCGGCCGCTATGTCGAGTTCAACCTGCTCTATGACCGTGGCACCCATTTCGGCTTGCGCACCGGTGGCAATGTCGAAAGCATTCTCTCCTCCATGCCTCCGGTCGCCGAATGGAAATGAAGCTCGGCTCGCGCGGCTCGCCTCTGGCCTTGGCGCAGTCGCGCCTGGTGGCGGCGATGCTGGCGGAAAAATCCGGCCGGGACATCGCCCTTTTTCCGATCGAGACGTTCATGACCAGCGGCGATCGCATTCAGGGCCGCTTGCAGGAGGCCGGCGGCAAGGGCCTGTTCACCAAGGAATTGGATGAAGCCTTGCTGGATGGGCGCATCGATGCCGCGATCCATTCCATGAAGGATCTGCCCACCCGCATGCCACCGGGGATCGTGCTGGCCGCCGTTCCCGCGCGTGAAGACCCCCGTGACGGCTTCATCGCCACCCGCGCCAAGACGCTGATGGATCTGCCGCAAGGGGCCACTGTCGGCACCGCCAGCCTGCGCCGCCAGGCCCAGACCCTTCATCTGCGTCCCGATTTGAACGTGGAAATGCTGCGCGGCCGGGTGGAAACGCGCCTGGCGAAAATCGAAAGCGGCGCGTTCGATGCGACCTATTTGGCGCTGGCAGGCCTGACGCGCCTAGGCCTGGAAAATCACGCCGCCTCGATTGTGGACAGCGAGGCAATGCCGCCCGCGCCGGGACAAGGGGCGCTGGCCATCACGGTACGGGCGGGCGATGAAAAAACCTTGGCGCTGGTATCGCCTCTGAATGTGGCCGAGCATGCCATCACCACCACCGCCGAGCGCGCCTTCCTGCAAGCCTTGGATGGATCCTGCCGCACACCCATCGCCGCCTTGGCGAAAATCTCCCATGGCGCGCTGATTTTTTTGGGCGAAGTGCTGACGCCCGACGGCAAGCAGTGCTGGCGCCGCCGCCAAACCGTGACCCTGGGCCCCGCCCCTTCCGAAACCGCCTGCCTCCTGGGCGCCAGGCTGGGGGCACAAATCATGGCCGAGGCCGGACCGCTCTATAAGGCCCATTTCGGCGATCACGGCTGGTAGAGCGGGACCGCTGACGGCATAGCCGCCAGCCGATGCTTTGATCCCGCAAAGCAGCATCTTTCTCCCTTTGCAGTCCTTTCATTTTTGCCCCAGCATCCCGTCCAGAAAACAAGGCGAAAGCCAAAGGGAGAAACGCCATGCTGAACAAACGCCATTTCCTGACCGGCACGATAGCGGCCGCGATTTCCACCGCCGCCGCCAAGGCGCAACCGGCGGAGCCGCCGCCGCGCACCATTGCGCACGGCATGATGAAAACCACCAGGATGTTCAAAGCCCCGCCCGGTTATCCCAACGGCATGGCGGTGGCGCCGGAAGGCCTGTGGCTGGCGCAGCAAAAAGTGTCGGGTGACAACGCAAAGCAGTATGGCCTGCCCGAGCCCGACGACCTTCGCGAGGCCGCCTGGCTGGTGGACTGGAACGGCAAGCTTCTCAAGACGGTCATGACCAACAGCCGCAACTGCTCGGGCATGGCCTATGGCGACGGTTGCGTCTGGATGATGGCCAACCGGCCACCGTATGGCTGTTTTCAGGTGGACATGAACGGAAATCAGATCAGCCACCATCAGATTCCCTTAGGCCTCCCCGGACAGCACGGCGGCGGCAGCCATGGCGCGCAATGGCATGACGGCAAATTGTGGATCGCGGCGCTCAGGCCTAAGCTGCTGTTGCGTGTCGATCCCAAGACCTGGACGCCGGAAGTCGCGATCTCGGCCAATACCAGGCCGGACAGGCCGCGCTCGCACGACATGACCTTCGACAGTGACGGCAATATCTGGCTGGTGAACGGCAACAATTCCAAGAACTACAAGGAAGGCAAGCCCGGCCTGGTCAAATATGACGGCAAGACCGGCCAGGTGATCGGCAACTATGATTTCCTGCCCGGCTCCTGCGATCCGCACGGATTGGAATTCCACAACGGCACATTGATCAGCTGCGATTCCGGGCTCCATCCGGGCTGGCCAGCCAATGACAGCCCTCATTCGGGCTGGGTGTTCAAGATCGAACCGGCGTAAGGGGCGCAAAGAAGCGCAGAGATTGGCCGCAAACCCACATGGGCCATGACATCGCGTTTTAGTCTACGCGGAATCCCGGACGAGTCGTCACGTAGGACGAATCCACCTGCGAGATGCTGGAACAGCCCAGAAGCTTCAAGGTGCGGATGATGTCGGCGCGGAAGATTTCGATGGCGCGCTCGATGCCGGCATCGCCTGCCGCCGCCATGCCATAGCCATAACCGCGCCCCAAGAGCACCGCCTTGGCGCCCAGCCCGATCGCCCGCACCACGTCGGCGCCGCGGCGCACGCCGCCGTCGAACAACACCTCCATCTTGTCGCCCACCGCTTCGGCAATGCCCGGCAGGACCCTGAGCGATCCTGCCACGCCGTCCAACTGCCGTCCGGCATGGGTGGACACCACAATGCCCTGGGCGCCCTCGTCGCGCGAGCGCTTGGCATCGTCAACCGTCATCACGCCCTTCATCACAATCGGGCCGTTCCACAATGGACGTATCCATTTCAGATCGCTCCAAGACACTTGCGCCGCTTCCAGCGCGCTCGAAGCATCCAATGGCTGCAGCGGACCCGAGCCGGGCACCACGATATTGGGAAAGGGCCGCATCATGCCGTCGGCCAGGAAGGCCGCCAGCCAACGCGGATGCATCAGGATGTTGGGCAGATACTTCGCCCGCGCCAGCCAGTTGGGCCCCAACAACGCTTTCATGCCGTTGCGGTAATCGCGCTCGCGGTTGCCCGCCACCGGCGTGTCGATGGTGACGAACAGCGCCGAAAAGCCCGCCGCCTTGGCGCGGGCAATAGCGGCTTCCGCCGCGCCTCGTCCGCCTGCAAGATATAGTTGATAGAAGGTCGGCCCCGGTGACTGCGCTTTGACATCTTCCAGCCTGTGGCCCGACAAAGTGGAAAGAATATAGGCGGTGCCATTCTTGCCCGCCGCCCGGGACGCCGCCAGCTCGCCGCGCGGATGAACCAGGCGCGAATAGCCGATGGGCGCGAGAAGAAAGGGCAGCGCCAGCTTGTGGCCCAAAACCGTCACGCTCAGATCGCAAGACGGTGTCGCCACGGCATGGCGAGGCTTGAAGATCACTTCCTTGAAGGCGCGCTCGCTGTCCCTAAGCGTGACCTCATCGTCGGCCGCGCCATCCAGATAATCGAACACCGCGTCCGGCAGACGGCGGCGCGCCAGGCGGCGCAGGTCCTTGATATTGAGCACGGTGGGAGGCGTAAGGCTCATGGCGGCGGATTTTCCGGAAAAAAGCGGGGCGTTTATGCCCGCAAACACGCCGTTTTAAAAGGCGCAAATGCCGGTTTGGGCTCGCCCGTCAATTCCTTGTTTGAGAAAAGACCCAATCCGCCACGTCACGGCTGACATTTTCGCCTTGCAGGTCGCGTAGCAGCATATGCCAGCCCTGCTCATAGCGCTTGACGCGGGCCTTGGAGTCCAAAGCCGCGATGACGGCTTCGGTCGGTTTGGCGGGAATGATCTGATCGTTGGCCCCATACAAAAAAAGCATGGGCGGCGCGTTGCGGATCGCGCCGGGGGCGCTGCGCGCCTCGTCCATCAGATTGACCAAGCCGAACAGCGCGTCGGTACGGGTCTTTTTCTGAAACAAAGGATCGCGGCCCAAGGCCCGCAACATAGACTCATTGTCGGACGGCGTGATGCGCACCAGGCGCCGGGCGGCATTGTTGGACAGGATCATGCCGGGCAACAAATGCGCCGCAAGATATAAAGCAGCACGATAGGTAAGCGGCATGTCGGCTCGCGACCAGACCGCCGGCGCCACCAGGATCACGCCGTCGGCGGCCGGCGGCTCCGGTGAAGCCAGCGCGGTCAGCACCACCGCGCCGCCCATGCTCTCGCCCAAGGCAAAGACCGGTATCCCCGGATAGCGGGCACGCGCGGCGGCAAGGGCGTCGCTGAGATCGGTACGCATGGTATCGGAGCCCGCCCACAGTCCGGGCCTGTCGCTGCGGCCAAAGCCGCGCTGGTCATAGGCCAAGGTGGTAATGCCCAACTTGGCCCAAACCTTGCCCGGCATGTCGAAAGCGTTGGAATAGTCGTTCATGCCATGCAGCGCCACGATGACGGCGCGTGGCTTGCCGCCTTCGGCGTCCCAATGGCGCAGCGGCAGCCGAAAGCCGTCGCGCGCTATGACGGCTTCGTCGGACAGGATCGGGATCACATGACCGTCCAAGGGCGGCGCAAAACGGGGCGCACAGGCCGGCAGAAGCAGAAAGGCGCAAAGCAAAAGCCGCCGCACGTCACACCCTGAGGCTTTGCGGCAGATCGGCTTTGTCCCGCAGCACCAGCATGCTGACCACCATGATGTGATCCACCCGCTTTTGGTCAAGGCCGAACGGCAGGATGGCGCTTTCATAATAGAGAAACTGCGCCCCCGGCATATCGGCTCCCGCCCAGCCGCGATAGCAGAGCAGATCGCCGCTGGAGCGCACCATTTCATACAGCATCCGCAAGCCGATGCCGAAACGCGGGGTGTTGGCCTCGATCTCGCTGAGACGCTGTCCCGAAAAATCCATGCCAAAGCCAGCGACCAAGGCCTGGCCCACATGGCGATATTCGTAATCCTCGCCGCCGCCGATCACGCCCACCAAAAGTGCATTGTTCCCCACCAGCGCCATCACCGCATCCGGGCGCTCCGCAAAGCGCCCCTGACCGCGCAAGCTTTGCCAGCGCGCGATCGCATCCAGCGGCGCCTGGGCTTCCAGCTCGGAAACAGCGACGATCTCGCCCGAGGATTGGTCCGGTATCCAAAATTCAACCATGGCGAGAGTTATGCCAAAGTCTTCAAAACGGTAGCAAGCCAATCATGGCGCCCGACAGGCCGCTGGCCAGGGTTCCGGCCACCAGCGCCTTCAGGGATAGCGACACCACCTCGTCGCGGCGGTCTGGAATCAGGGCGCTCATGCCCGCGATCAGGATGCCGACACTGGCGAAATTGGCGAAGCCGCACATGGCATAGACCATGATCTGGCTGCTGCGCGGGTCCAAGGTTCCGGCCGGCAACGCCGCCATGCGCAGATAGGCCATCAATTCGGTGAGAATCAGCTTGATTCCCATCAACCCGCCCGCCGCGCCGGCCTGGCTCCAGGGCACGCCCAGCAACCAGGCAAAGGGCGCGAACAGCCAACCTAGCATGCGTTCCAGCGTCAGGGGCGTTCCGCCCACACCGGGCAGATGTCCCAAAATACCGTTGGCCAGCGCCATCAGGGCGGTGGTGACGATCAGCATGGCCAGAATCTGCAGATAGATTTTCAAGCCATCCTCGGTGCCCTGGGCCATGGCATCCATGGTGGAGCGGTAATGCACGCTTTCTTCTTGGGCGCTGAGATCGGTTTGCGCTGCGCCCGGCACCATGATGCGCGCCAAGAGCACGCCCGCCGGCAGGGACATCAAGGACGCCACCAGCACATGGCCCAAGGCGCCGGGCAGCACATTGCGCAGAATGGTGGCATACAACACAAACACCGTACCCGCCGTCACCGACAGCCCCACCGTCATCAGGATGAAAAGTTCGGTGCGCGACAGCCGCGCCAGATAGGGCCGGATCACCAGCTGGCCCTCGATATTACCCAGAAAAACGGTGGCGGCGGCGCTGAGCCCCACCGCGCCGCCCAGGCCCAGGCTGCGCTTGAGCAAGGCCGCCAGGCCGCGCACGACCAAGGGCAATATCCGCCAATGCCACAGAATGGCCGACAGAGCGCCGATCACCATCACCAGCGGCAGGATGGAGAAAGCCAGATTGACCATGTTGGCGGGATTGGTGACGGTGAAAGGCGCCGGCCCGCCGCCCAGATAGCCGAAGATAAAGCTGGTGCCCGCGCCGGTCGCGGTGGTCAGCGCCGAAACAACGCCATTCAATTGAAACAGACCGTCACGGATCACGGGCAGTTTCAACAAAAGCAAGGCCACCGCCGCTTGCAGCAACAGCGTCCCCGCCACCATGCGCCACCGGAAGGCCCGCCTGTCCTCGGACAGAGCCCAGGCACAGGCGATGATGACGCAGATTCCCAGTGCCGATTGCAGATGCGGCAAACCAAGCCCCCACCCAAACTCACCGGTTACGCTACACGATTTTCGCCCCAGCCATAGATGGGCGGCATGACAGATGGGCACGCACGGGATAGGCTGCCAAATCAGGGACCCCAGAGATCACACCGTGACCGGAACACCGGCAAGCGCGGGCAAAATCGCGGCATTGGCGGGCGCGCGCGCCTTTCCGCCGCTGTTGGTGGTGATGTTCCATTTCGGCGAGGGCCATCATTATAGCGGTTGGAAGGTTTTGGATTATTTCGCCGCCCGCGGTTATCTGTGGGTGGAGTTTTTCTTTGTCCTGTCGGGCTTCATCCTGGCCTATGCCTATTGGCCCAGGCTGGGCGATCTTCTAAGGCGTTCCGGCTACATCGCCTTTCTCAAGGCGCGGCTGATCCGTCTTTATCCGCTGCATCTTTTCATGCTGCTGTTCTTGGCAGCGATGGTGGCGGGGTTGCGCGCCCTGGCCGCCCATGGTGGCTATGCCTCGATTTTCGATGTTCCGTATCACCAGGATGTCAGCGCCAAGGGATTCTGGCTCAGCCTGTTCCTGGTCCATGCCTGGAACAGCATGCCCCGCCTGACCTGGAATGGCGTATCATGGTTCGTCAGTGTGGAGTTCGCGCTATGTCTTTTGTTTCCGTTGCTGTTGTGGCTGGCGCAAGGGCGGTTGTGGCGCGGCTTTGCCCTGATCGCGGCCGGCCTGGCGGGACTTTTGGCGCTGCTGTTCACTTCCAAGCATGGACTGGACATCACCTTTCACAATGGCGTGCTGCGGGGCATTTGCGATTTTACCGTCGGGGTGGGCATGGCGGTGCTGTTCCGGCGGTTGAAGGCGCATGACCGTATCCCGGAATGGGTCCATTCGGTGTTGCAGATGCTTTTGCTGTCGCTGTTGTTCTATGCGATCACCCATACCGGCTGGTCCCATACCCGCATGGACATCTTCACCGTTCTGCCCTTGATGATGCTGGTGTTTGCGCTGGCTTTCGACCGCGGCGTCATCGCCCGCCTGCTGCAGATGAAGCTGCCGCAACTGTTGGGCGAATGGTCCTATGCCATTTATATGGGGCAAACTACCTGGTTGTTGGGCATCCGTTTTCTCGAACAGCGGTTCTATCCCTCCGCCGATACGATCATTTTGGGCATGCCTTTCGCTTCCCTGATCTGGTGGCTGGAGCCGCTGGGGCTTGTCACAATCTGCGTGCTATGGGGAGGGCTGTTGGCGGAATTCATCGAACTGCCCGCCGCCGCCAAGCTGCGCAGCTATTTCGGCCGCCGCCTTGACCGGCAGAGCATACCCACGCCATCGTAGGAGCGTCGGCGAGAGCCGGAGCGACCTATTAAAAATAAGCGAAGGCGCGAGCCGGAGCGACCTTCTAAAAATAAGCGTAGGCGAGAGCCGAGCGGTATTAAGTCAGCAGGAGATCCCATGACCATTTCCTTCAAAGATAAAGTCGCGATCGTCACCGGAGCCGGCGGAGGTCTGGGACGGGCGCATGCCCTGGCGCTGGCAAAGCTGGGGGCCAAGGTCGTGATCAACGATCTGGGCGGCACGCTCGACGGCAGCGGCGGCAATTCTAAGGCCGCCGAAGGCGTGGTGGCGGAAATCACCGCTTCGGGCGGAGAAGCCATCGCCAATGGCGCATCGGTCAGCGATGACGCCGGCGTCGCGCATCTGGTCAAGCAGACCATGGACAAATGGGGCCGCATCGACGTTTTAATCGCCAATGCCGGCATCCTGCGCGACAAGAGCTTCGGCAAGATGGAATTGAAGGATTTTACCGCCGTGATGGACGTCCATCTGCTGGGCACCGTCAAACCTTGCAAGGCGATATGGGAAATCATGAAAGCCCAAAGCTATGGCCGCATCGTGGTCACCACCTCCTCGACCGGCCTATACGGAAATTTCGGCCAGACAAATTACGGCGCCGCCAAAATGTCGCTGATCGGATTCATGAATTCGCTCAAGCTGGAGGGGGCCAAGGACAATATCAAGGTCAACGCGGTGTGCCCGGTGGCGGCGACCCGCATGACCCAGGCCTTGATGCCGCCCGCGGTGCTGGAAATGCTCAAACCGGAATTCGTCTCCCCCGCTGTCGCGTATCTGGCGTCGGACGAGGCGCCCACCGGCGTGATCCTGACCGCGGCGGCAGGCGCCTTCGCCGCCACGCAAATGGTAGAGAGTGACGGCGTGAATCTGGGACAGCATGCCACCGCCGATGACATCGCGGCGCATTTTTCACAGATCTGCGACTGGTCCACGGCCAAGCATTACGGCCAAGGCGGCGAGCAAAGCGCCAAATTCCTGGCCCGCGTTCAGGAAAAACCGATCCTCGGCTGACAGAGTCACTTGTTGTTACAGTTTTTACAGACCAGCCTCCCCTTCATGCGCGCCAGCGCAAAAGAAGGGGAGATGACCGTAGCAGCGCTTGGCGCGCAGGTGATCCACAGCGATTATTTCACGATGAGCGGTTCAATACAAAAATTTTGATTTTGTGGCGAAATGACTCTTGCAGGGCCTTCGGCTTTGCCTCACCCTTGAGGTCATGGACGACCTCGCGCTGAGTGTTCGCACGGCGCGGCCTGAAGATGCCGCAGACCTCGCGCGCATCTATATCGAATCCTGGCAAGACACCTATGCTGGCGTGATATCGCACACGCTGCTCGGCGCCATGTCGCTGCGCAGTCACACGGCGCGCTGGCGGGCGACGATCAAGAACATGGAGCGGCAGAACGGCGCCGTGCTGATGGCCGAGGATGCGCGATTCGGCGCGATCGGGGTTTGCAGTCTGGGACGGGCGCGTGACGGCGGCGCCGGTTTTGAAGGCGAAGTCTATACGCTGTATGTCGATCCCGTGTTTTTGGGGCGGGGGGCGGGCCGCGCCCTTCTGTGCGGCGCGTTCGAGGCGTTCAAGGACCGCAAATTGCGCTCCTGCTTGATCTGGGCCCATGCCCATAACAATGCCTGCTATTTCTACGAAGCCATGGGCGGACGGCGCATTGCCACCCGCACCACGCGGCTTTTGGGCGAACTGACGCCGGAGATCGGCTTTGGCTGGCGTCAGCTGGCAGCCAAGAAACAAGCCCGCTCAGTCCAGTCGCGCTCCGATCAATCGTGATCGGACGCCACCGCGCCGCAATCGCATAGGATTTCCGGCGGCAGGTTGAGCGGGAAACGCGGGCGGCGGTGGAAGCCTTCCGACAGCAACACCAAAACCTTGCCCGCGGCTTCCGTCACTTCCCACGTGGCGATGCCGGTGCGGTAGCATTTGCGGCAACGCAAAATTTTCTCGACATGGCCATCCTGATCCATGGAGGCGAATTTTACCGGCCAACTGCAAAGCATGTGTTGGCAGGGTGTTGCGATTTTTACGCTTATTTTTCCGATATCGGCCGGCGCGGCGAATGAAAATCGCTACAGGTCCTTGGGCCTCACAAATTCCACCAGCTTGCCGGTTCCTGGCATCACATCGCGCCAGCGTCCGACATCGAAATCCAGGATCGCCAGGGCGCAGGTGGGAAATTTCTCTTCCAACGCCTCATGCCGCGCCCGCTCCTTGCGCCGCACCGGCTCGCGCGCCAGCATGGCCGCGCCAGCTTCCAGTCCGGGATTGTGGCCCACCACCATCAGGGCCGACACCGTAGCGGGCGCACCGCGTATCGCAGCGACGATCTTGGCGGGCTCCGCCAGATAAAGCGCGTCGCGATATTTGATCTCGCACTCCAATTGCTGCAACACCAGTTCGGCCGTCTGAACCGTACGCGCCGCGGCGGAGCACAGGATCAGCTCCACCGCATAATCGCTCTTGCTGAGGTAGCGCGCCATGGCGCCCGCATCCTGCATGCCGCTGAGCATCAGCGTGCGCTCGAAATCCTCGATGCCGGATTCGGCCGGCATCGCCTTGGCATGCCTGAGCAGAAATAGCCGTTTCATGAGGCGCTTCCTGGCCGCTCCCGCCGTTCAAGGCGCGTCTTAAGACCTGCGAATCCCGCATAAAGCTTATGTTCTTGACCCAAAAGGGGCAACCGCGCGACAAACGGGCCTGTTTGCGCAAGCGGCGAACTGGGATCGAAGGTTCATGGCCACCAACAAGAAGACCGGAAAATGGCGCAAGCGCACCCTTGCCGTGCGCGGCGGCGCGGCGCGCTCGCCGTTCCAGGAGACGTCCGAAGCCCTTTATATGACCTCCGGCTATGCCTATGAGAGCGCAGAGGAGGCCGAAGCCCGCTTCAAAGGCGAGGTCGGCGGCTATCAATATTCCCGCTTCGGCAACCCCACCGTCACCATGTTCGAGGAGCGGATGGCGCTTTTGGAAGGCGCCGCCGTGGGACGCGCCACTGCCACCGGCATGGCGGCGGTCACCGCGGTGTTGCTGTCGTCCTTGAAAACCGGCGACCATATGGTGGCGGCCCGGGCGATGTTCGGCTCCTGCCTGCATGTGGTGGAACAGATTCTGCCCCGTTTCGGCATCACCTATACGCTGGTGGACGGCGAGGATACCGCCGCCTGGGAAAAGGCGATGCGGCCGCAAACCAAGATGCTGTTCTTGGAAACACCGTCCAACCCGGCCTTGTCGCTGGTGGACATCGCCGCCGTGGCGAAGATCGCAGGCAGTCATGGCGCGCTTCTGGCGGTGGACAATGCCTTTGCCAGCCCCGCTTTGCAGCGGCCGATGGAGTTCGGCGCCCATATCGTGATCCATTCCTCCACCAAATATATCGACGGCCAGGGCCGCGCCCTGGGCGGCATGATTCTGTGCGGCCAGGAATTCCTGGATCAGCATCTGCAGGTCTTTCTGCGCAACACCGGTCCCAGCATCAGCCCCTTCAACGCCTGGCTGCATCTCAAAAGCCTGGAGACGCTGGAGCTGCGCATGAAGCAGCATTGCGAGAATGCGAAAGCGGTGGCGGATTTTCTCGGTCAGCAGAAGAAAATCACGCGTGTGCTCTATCCTTTTCACCCCGATCATCCGCAGCACAATCTGGCCAAGACGCAGATGGACGGCGGCGGCGG